>NZVG01000011.1 GCA_002698145.1 Methanobacteriota archaeon
AGGAAATCCATGTTGCGTAAGAGTCCCCATTGTCAATGTTTTCTCTGTAGAATGTCATCCATTTTGAGACAAAGATTCAATTGCAGAAAACTGGAACGAGGCTTATGAAGAGCATTAAGACGAACTCACCGATTTCGGTCAAACAGTCGTTTGATGTTTCGAGCGATGCTCTTTGGGAACTGGTCAGCGCTCCTGGTAATCTCAATGACAGCCATCCTTTTTGCAAATCAAATGAAGCCATTCAATGGGACGAAGAGGGGCATATCGATCGGTTGGTTTACCTCAACGGTCGAACCTACATCCGTCAGTTCTTGACGTGGGATGAGGGTGAAGGGTACACATTGCGTATCGGTGAGGAGAACGGTTTGCAATCATTTGTTCAATGGGAAATTGATGCAATTTCTGAGAACAAGTCTCAATTGACGATTACGGTTCACCCGTATCTTTTGGCAGGGTATCCAAAGGTCGTTTCCTTCGTACCGTATCAACTCTGGATTAAGCCGAAAATGCGTCGTTACCTCCGTTCTGTCGTTTCCGGGTTTGATTATGTTGCTCGAACAGGCAAAGCTGTTCCAAGGAATCACTTTGGCCGCCATTCGTGGTTCTCTTGACTCAGTTGTCAAGTTCCGAAAGAATGAGGTCGACTGTGGCCTTTGCTGAATTAAGAACACCCGGTAAGCCTGCACCAGGATGGGTTCCAGCCCCTACAATGTAGAGTCCATCAATTCCTGAGTCCTTGTTCGACGGACGGAAGTAAGCGCTTTGTGTGAGTTTTGGAGCGACAGAGAAGGCAGATCCCTTGTAGGCTGCGAGTTCATTCTCGAAGGTCTTTGGTGTGATGTGACGTCGTGTAACAATGTGCTTACTTAGTTCTGGCATTTCCACTTCTAGGGCCTCGATGATGCGGTCACCGTACTCCTCAGCGATAGAATCCCAATCAACATCGGCTCGGCCAAGGTGTGGAACTGGGGCAAGAACGTACGCAGCACTGCAGCCTTCTGGAGCGAGGCTCTTGTCGGTCACTGTTGGAACGTGGAGATACAAGCTGAAGTCATCCGGAAGTTTGCTTCCTTTGAAGATCTCATCAAGCAATTCCTTGTAACGCGGTCCAAACAGGATTGTGTGGTGAGCAACATCGTTGTACTCGATGTCCGTTCCAAAATAAAGAACAAACAAGGACATTGACCAGTCCATCTTCTCAAGTTTCTTGGCTCGCTTTTGTGCAACCTTGGAATTCGAGTAGAGTTTCTTGTACGTATGATGAACATCAGCATTGGAAATGACCATGTCGTAGTCTTGTTGTGCACCGTTTCCATCCGTGATTCGATGGACGTTCCCCTTTCCGTTTTTGAGAACATCAACGGACTTGACCGGTGTTGAGAGTCGTATTTCTCCTCCCAATTCTTCAAACAAATTGACCAACGTTCGTACCAATGCATGCGTTCCACCCTCAGGGAAGAAAACACCCCATTCACGTTCAAGATAGTGGATGAGCGTGTAAATGGATGAGGTTTGGAACGGATTGCCCCCCACGAGCAAGGAGTGGAAACTGAGAGCCTGGCGAAGATGATCGTCTTTGACGTACTTCGAGATGGTCTTGTAGACTGAACGGTCAGCTCGGAGTTTGATGAGAGAAGGCGAGACGGCCATCATGTCTGAAAACTTGAGGAATGGGCGGTCTGCAAGTTCAGTGTAGCCTTTGTGAAACACCTTCTTTGCATATTCGAAGAACTTCTGATAACCTTCGGCATCGGATTGGCTACGCTCAGCGATTTGCTGGACCATGGTTGCTTCATCCCGAACATAGTCGAATCGATCGCCATCGCTCCAAATCAATCGGTACATGGGTTGAACTTCCATGAGTTTGATGTAATCTTCCAGTTTTCGATCTGTAAGGTCAAACAAATCAGTGAGAACATGAGGTGCAGTGATAACAGTTGGGCCTGCATCAAACGTGAATCCATCGTCGTGGTAGACATAGGCTCGTCCACCAGGCAAATCTCTTGCCTCGTAGAGCACGGTTTGGATACCAGCGCTTTGAAGACGGATGGCAGCCCCTAAACCACCGAAACCGCTTCCAATAACGGCTGCATTCTTGTTGGAATTCCCGGAGGCAGCCATGCTTCGGCGTTGGCGTCATTACTTGAGAATGTTCGCTTTTCGCTGTCAGAAATATCGCAAACATAAACAACCGCTTATAACCAACTTAACAGTATTCTTACATGGTGGAGGTCATGGTTCAAACAATTAACATTGAAAACCCTGAACTCATTCTTGCCACGAGTGGAGAAAGTTTTCATTGGGCACGCCGATTCCTTGGCAAGAAAATGGGCCATGATGCAGCTCGATTGTATTCCTTCTGTCGCGTTCTTGATGATATGGCTGATGGCGATATCCAAAACGGACCAGAACATCTTGTAGAAATTCAAGCAAAATTGAATCAAGGACAGTGGGGCGAGCACCCTCTTCTCAATCAATTCTCAGATATGGTTGATGAATACGGACTCTCAACCACTGTCGTTTCCTCACTGGTTGAGGGGCTCCTTGATGACCAGGCGGATGAGGTGTTGATTGCGGATGAGTCAGAGTTGATTCAATACGCCTACAAGGTTGCGGGAACGGTGGGACTGCTCATGTGCGACGTTCTCAACACCGATGAGCCACGAGCGAAGCCACATGCAGTGGATCTTGGGATTGGTATGCAACTCACGAACATCGCTCGGGATGTGCTTGAGGATGCAAAGATGGGTCGTAGGTACCTTCCAGGCTCGTGGGTCAACAACATGACACCACAACAAATCATCGAGGCTTCAAAGAGCCCATATTCGCACGAGGCCCTCATGATTACAGAAGCAGTCCATCGATTGCTCTCACTTGCAGAGCAATACTACGCAAGTGGACGTCGTGGGTTGGCTTACCTGCCTGCTCGTGCACATTTCTCAATTGGAGTTGCTGCAAAGGTCTATAGACAGATAGGCATACAACTCTTGCGATCAAAAGACTCTTGGCATGGACGAAGACAAGTGACATCGAAATCAAGCAAAGTCTTCTGCACCATTCGAGCCTCCATGAGCCTCTTCCGTCGATTCCCTCATCCACGCAAGTCACACAACACAAGCCTCCATGAATCTCTTGGATCTTACAAGAATCAAGGTGGGACTTGGGGATGAAGACCCAGATTCTTGGCGACGGTGTCGCAGCGATGATGCTTGCATCGCATGCAGGTGAATTGCCAAATCATGAAATTTCCATCGTTCATCCAAGTGGGGCACCAATCACACGAGACCACATGCTCGGCTTTTGGAAGATGGATGGCCTCGAAATGGCTGTCGAAAGTTCAAGAACATCTTGGTCAAAGTGGGCCATCATCACCGAGGCGAACAAGAGTGTGATGCATTCCGATAAGCACGCATACCATATCATGCACAAGGCGAATTACCTGCACAACTGCCGAGAGAAGGCAGAACAACACGGTGTTAAGTTCATCGAAGAATCTGAAATGATAATTTCCGAATCAACTCAAACCTTCGATTCACGACCACCTCGTGCGAGCAAGAACGCCATGTTGCAGCACTTTCTTGGACAAGAGGTTGAAGTCGACAAGCCAGTTTTCGACCCTTCCACAGCCATACTCATGGATTTTCGAGTCGACCAAAGCAAAGGAATGCACTTCATCTACCTCTTACCTTACTCACCAACCCAAGCGCTCGTTGAATCCACGCTCTTCACCACGACAGTTTTGGAACGCCAATTCTACGTAGATGCCATCAATGAACATCTTCGAGATCACTACGGAGCATCAATCACGAACATCATTCACGAAGAACAGGGCGTCATCCCAATGGGAACCTTGTCTCCACACGACGAAACCATACCAGGAATAGGAGCCAATGCCGGTGCAATACGTCCAGCGAGTGGATACACATTCGTGTTTATTCATCAACAAATTCAACGAGCTATCCAGGCCTCAAAACAAGGAAAATCACTTCGATTCAAGCGACCACACAAAGCGGTCGATGTCTGGATGGATGCCGTGCTGCTAACCGTCTTGAAAAACTGGCCCCAGCAAGGACCGAAGTTGTTTGGAAGGATGGCTTCATCGCTCTCTGGTGATGAATTCGTTCGATTCATGAGCGGTCAATCCAACTGGCGTCTGCGGTTCAAAGTCATCATGGCAATGCCAAAGCTTCCGTTCATCAGNGGTGTTTCAAAGCACATCTTCNGACGATCCGAAAAGGTGGTCGCATGAGCCTCTTGGCCGAGTTGATGACGGTTGATATCCTCAATCTCATCGCCCTTCTTTCTGTCGTGTTCATTGGCTTACCTCACGGTGCGATGGATGGGGCATTAGCGATTCATATGGGCTGGATGAATCGTCCAGCAAAAGCGGCCATGTTTCTGATTGCTTATGTTGGACTTGCTGCGGTTGTTGTTGGTTTGTGGTTGCTTGCACCAACCGTTGCGTTNCTTATNTTCCTTGGAATCAGCNTGTTCCANTTCGGCCGAGGAGACATTGTTCCGCGAACCAAGGAACACCAAGTGACAGAAGTCCTGATGCGAGGTGGTGTCGTGTTAGGNGGAATCAGTTTNTTCCACCGTGCAGAGGTTGATGCGATNTTTGAGATNCTTATCGGCAGTGACACCGCAACCGTTTGGTTGTTCATGCAGGCCGTCGGGCTAGCAACGCTCGTCTTGATTCCGTTGGTTNTACTATCGAAATCGCAAAATGANCGCCGTTCTGTAGCCATCGAAATAACAGCAATGCTCTTTCTCTTCGCAATCACNCCTCCACTCCTCGGATTTGCGATTTACTTCTGTTGCATCCATTCCTTCCGCCATTTCTCTCACATGGGAAAGATGCTCAAAACAACGATTCAGCAGTTCCANATCACTCGGTCAACTGTGCTCTTTTCGCTGATGACATGGGCTGTCGGCTTGGTGGTTCTCGCCTATCAATCGACNTCCGTCGGACTCGAGCCTGCACTTCTGCAAGTGGTTTTCATTGGACTTGCTGCTCTAACAGTGCCGCACATGATTCTCGTTGACGGTCTTGCCAAGCATGAAAACACTCCCGAAGCTTTGGCATAGGTATGAATCAAGATACTATAAGACAACGAATAAAGCGNATTGTATGAGAAGACTCTTGATAGCGCTCCTTCTCATCATGTTGTTTTCACCATCAGCACAAGCTGAAACATACCGCATCACTGGAAAGGCGACGTTTGCAGACCGCTCCCCCGTTATGCTTGANTATGTCTACGTCCAATGCATACCGGGTGATTTTGCTTGTTACCAATTTCGAGGGGCTCAGTCCATTACTGATACGTACGGCTATTACTCAATCGTGATCGATCTTACAGAAGAGGAAGATGAACTTGACATCCTTCTCAACCTCCGTGGCGAGAACTTCACGCATACCATTGACATCCAGGCACATCGAGACTCTCCCAACAATCAAATGACTCAAGACATTCAACTTGAACAGAATCCCCCACCGTCTGGCGTGTTCTTTGGATTTGGTTGCTTCATCGTCTTGTTCACACTGGTGTTTGTTTCCGTGTTAATGCGAACAGGTCGAATGTTGTCCACAAAGCAAGGGCGAATGGAATTCATGGGCATGAAACAAGCTCGTATGCTTGAATGNCCAACATGTAAGGAAATGGTTGCTCAACATGAATTGGTTATGCACCTCATCGTTGAGCACGATATGGAAGCCTTCGAGGCGGGTGANTTGGCTGGNAAAGNCATGCGCCGGACATGGTCTGAAGAAGAATGAAAACCAAGTTTTNGCTCNCTTANGCTCACAAGGATGAAAACCTTTGATGNAAGGCAACTGGCATGGAGGCAGACCAAGANGTCGTNGCTGCGTGGGAAGCGTTGCGAGAACATTGGTTGATTCCAACGACGGGAAACAAACCCTCTCGTTTCCTGTTTTACAATTTCTTGCGGTTAACGCTTGGACCCTTGTTCCGATTTCTTTTGCGACTAAGGATACGAGGAGAGCACNATATTCCNCGTAANGGTGGTGTTATACTTGCAGCNAATCACCTNTCGCATGTCGATCCAATCATGGTTATTCTTGCCTCCAGAAGAACAACGCATTATCTTGCGAAAGATGGACACTTTGAGAAGTTAGGAACCCGGTTCGTCATGAAATCCACAGGACAAATTGAGACACGACGAGAGAGTGGTGGACTCGACGCGCTTTCCAGTGCTGCCAACGTCCTCGACCAAGGACGTGCATTGGGCATCTTCCCAGAAGGTACTCGATCGAAGCGAACCGAAGCCCCGTTTCTCTTGCCCGGAAAGACAGGAGTCGCCCGTTTAGCAGCATCCTATCCAGAGTGTGTTGTCGTTCCAATTGCGCTCATAGGTACGCGGAACATGATGCAGCCACAGAAACACAAATTTCCTCGTTTGCATAANCAGGTTACGATTCAATCTGGAGAAGGAATCACGTGGTATCAGTGGTTAACCGATGTCAATGGAGGGAATCAATCCGCAGAATCACTGAAGCTTCTCGCTGAAAAAGAAGAACATGAGATTCGAAGTGAACTTGCGGCCATTTACAGACGATTTACTGATCAGTTGATGGGGAGCATCCTCGCCCTAGGCGCTCCTTGATGCTCGGTAACCCTCAAGGGCTTCCACCGATGACAGAACTTTGGTGAGCCTGTGCAAGAGTATCTTGACCTGATGAGACACATTCTCGACAACGGTGTCGAAAAGGGCGACAGAACCGGTACCGGTACACTTTCTGTCTTTGGTTATCAGATGCGTTTTGACCTCTCTGAAGGNTTCCCAATGGTGACGACAAAGAAACTCCACCTACGCTCGATTGTTCACGAATTGTTGTGGTTCCTCAAGGGTGATACCAACGTAAAATACCTACAGGAAAACGGCGTGCGGATNTGGAATGAGTGGGCAGATGAGAATGGAGACCTAGGCCCAGTCTACGGAAAACAATGGAGGAAATGGGAAGCAAAAGATGGACGCATTATCGACCAAGTCGAACAGGCCATTGAGCAAATCAAAATCAATCCAAACAGTCGTCGAATTATCGTTTCAGCCTGGAACGTTGGCGAGCTTGATGAGATGGCGCTGATGCCCTGTCATGCCTTTTTCCAATTCCATGTTGCGGATGGAAAGTTGAATTGCCAACTCTATCAACGAAGTGCTGATGTATTCCTNGGTGTTCCATTCAACATTGCCTCCTATGCTTTGTTGACACACATGATGGCCCAAGTTTGTGGNCTCGAAGCTGGGACCTTCGTTCACACGTTGGGTGATGCACACCTCTACATGAACCATCTCGACCAAGCACGAGAACAGATCAGTCGAGAACCTCTTCCACTTCCAACTTTGAAGTTGGATGAATCCATTATGGACATTGATGGATTTACTTTTGACGACATCGAAGTGATTGGTTACGAACACCACCCACACATTTCTGCACCTATCTCGGTTTGATTGCCATGATGCTCAAGATGATTCTTGCCATGGATTTGGATGGGTGCATTGGAAAAGAAAACGGTCTCCCTTGGCGTCTACAGTCTGACATGCTTCGATTCAAACGCCTCACAATAGGACAAGGGAACAGTGCTGTGTTGATGGGGCGAACAACGTGGGAAACAATCCCAGAGAGGTTCCGACCGCTCGTCGATCGAATCAACATTGTCGTTACAAGAAATAGAAATTATGCCCTNGAAGATGCTCANGTNACTCATTCTATAGAGGATGGAATCCAACATGCAAGCAACAACAACTGCGACGAATGCTGGATNATTGGTGGTGCAGATGTCTACGAACAGTGTCGAGATTTGGTTGATGAGATTCACTTGACCTCGGTCGAAACGTCAAACTCAGGTGACATCAAAGTTGGTATGTTCGGTGATGAATGGAATCGAGAAATCATNGAATCCACACCAGAAAGCAGCGACAATGAACATCCAACCACCTANATGGTCTTGAGAAAATCATGAGTCCGTGTATTCTGTAACTCGAATACCGAGACGNCCTTTNCGNGCNGGGCGTTGCATGATTTTGTCCACTTTGGCCTCGAAGGATGCCTTCAGATCAATGTTCATTGCGAGCGAATGCCCCATCAGTAATATGAGAACATCAGCCATTTCTTCGGCGACTTCTCCAATCGGTTTGTTTTTGGTGATCGCTGCCGCCAGTTCNCCCAACTCTTCCACGGTTAGAGCGATTCGATATCCCATATCGTGGCCGTTGTTCCCTGCAAAGTCATGCTTGTGATGAAAAGCTGCCACACGTTTCATCATCCCAGTCCAGACGTCTTCATCTTTTGATGCCAGCCACGATTCAACTGAGAAAGGTTCCATGGCTCGTGGTCGTGTTGAACGCTCTAAATCATTGTGTCAACAAGGATGTAATGCAATTCCAGACAGGTCCAAGTCTTCTGTTGGCTTCTGCAGATACGGCTTCATGACTCAAATCGGCATTCTCATCGCCTGGTTCTTTTCCAGCGGCCCAGTTGGATCCAATGAGGAGCGCTGCATATGGCAACGCAACTTCTCGACAGAGTTTGGCTTCTCTTGGCATCGTCATGCCGACGACATCTCCTCCAAGTTTCTCGATGGCCCGAACCTCAGCAGCGGTCTCAAACTGCGGACCTTGTGCCAACCAGTACGTGAAGAAGAGACGTTCATCAGTTAGTCCCTGAACTTGACGTAAAACCGATTCCAAAGAAGCATTCATGGCACGATCGAAAGGAACAGTGACCGAGGTAAATTCCGCCTCATCGTCATGAAATGTCGTTGTTTGACCAGTAAAATCGATGTATTGATCTGCAAGTCCAACTCGTCCAGGAGGGAAATCTTGGACAAGGCAACCAACTGAACAAACAGAGAGTATTGCATCCACATTTGCATTCTTTAACGCCCAGATGTTGGCGTGGTGATTGATGTTGTGTGGCGGCTTGTTTGGCTTGCCTTCGTTGTGATGGCGCTGAAGGAAGACGAGTGTCTTCTCTGCTGAGCCATGTTGAAGTTGGAACGACTTGAGTGGCACATTGCCATATGGTGTCTCGACTTCAAANGAATCCGTTGCAAGAACTTCGAGGCCGGCATCGGCAAACGGTTGCCCTGTTGCCATGTTGAGAAGACCCGTACCACCGATGATGGCAAGTCGCTGCATGAGCCGCACTCTCTGTCAAGGGTTGTCAAATGTTCGCTGATTACTCTTGCAAGCGCTCAATAAGTTCAGCCTTCTTTCCAGAGACAGGTTTTCCTGCTGCCTTGAGAAGNTCTTTGAGTTCTGCAACNGTCATTGAACTGTAGTCAACATCATCGGANGATGNNTCTTCGGCAGGAGCCTCTTCTTCNGNGACTTCTTCTGCAGGTGTTTCCTCTGCTTCTGCANCTTCTTCAACAACNTCGTCGGTTGAGTCTTCTTCATCAGAATCGTCTTCTGCTTGTTCTTCAGCCATAGCCTCAGCAAGTGCTGCTGCCTTCTTGGCCTTGATTTCGGCTTCCTTACGAGCTTCTTCTGCGTGAATTTCGTCGAGAGTAGGACCTTCTTCCATCTCAACACCTTCTTGCAAGAGCTGGCTCTTGCGTATGACGACGGAGCGGCAAGGGTAGATGGTCTTGATTTGATTTTGAATCTCGGTTTCCAGTGACCCATCGAGCATAGCAACCTGCAATGCGTCATAGGTCGTCTTTGCAACGTAGCCAAGAAGGACATCTCGTGTTTTAGCGCGAATGGATTGCTTGACTGAGGTCTGAACACGCTTTTGGGTAATGATCAACGGCTTGATTCGAACCAGATAACCGTCTTCGGTAACAACGTCAATGACATCGTCAATCTTTCCACGGTATCGNCGAATCTGNCGGCGTATGTGGTTCGTTTGGTGGTGATGACCGACNAACGTTGTCAATGCATCCTGTCCNACNGTTTCGGANACACGGAAACGAAGCATGACGTGCATCTTGGTNAAATCNCCGTTGAATTCTTGCTGNGTCATTTCATAGATACGTCCAATGATGTGTTCGTCTGACTCACCGATGGTCTCTCCGATGTTTTGGTAATTCCATGGGTGTCGAGGCGCTCGAATCGTGTACCAACGCTTGGTCTTCCACTTGTCTCTCTGCTTACGGGCTGCTGCTCGCGCTTTTGCGCTCATCTTCTTTGCCATGTCACTCATCTCGGANGGTATCTTGAGGGGGCTACCCCTCTAGCATTCCACCGACATACATCACCTATTTGAAGCAAATTGATGGAAAAGAAGAGCGGTAAACCTCATGACCCTCGAATCGTGACATGGTTTTATGGGCATCCTTCACGTTCATGCAGCAGCGACTGCGCATGAATTGCAGGACATCGATCTCGTCACTCAGGCCCTCGAATGGTTGAGCGAAACGGAGTGGAATGTCGANATGACGACGTCNTACCACGGGCCAAAGGTNGCGTTGCTTTCCACGCACATCAAGAAAAACAAGCAACTGGATTCGTTCATCGAGAAACTCAAGCCCTACCATCCCACTGTTTTGTCTGAACTCGATGCGCGACTTGATGAGAACAATGTCATTCANCTCCGTCTTTGTCTTGAATCCATCATCGGTCAGCAATTGGTCCTCCTTGAATCGACACAAAAGAAACCGGTNGTCAAGATTCGCATCAAGCTGGCNGTTTATCCGGGCCAAAATGTAGAATCCATCGCTGCGAATATTTTCGGTTAGCCTAAACTGAGAATGAAAGAAAAAAAGCATTCAAGTACTTGATGCCGCTGCTTGTAGTATGACTCACGTCGTTACATCAGCATGCGTAGACCACAAGTACCAAGATTGCGTNGCAGTATGCCCAGTAGAAGCATTCCGCGAAATGGATACCTACCTCATCATCGACCCTGACGAATGCATCGATTGTGGTGCTTGCGTTCCTGAGTGTCCAGTTGAAGCCATCTTCGCCGACACAGATGTTCCCGATGAAGAAGAGGAATGGATCGACAAAAACGAAACAGAGTCCGCAGATGCTCCAATCGCTGAAGGAGATTCGCCTGTCCTCGGTTCTTGATTCCTCCATGGTTCTTAACCAACCTTCTTGAAGGGGTAAACCCCCGCTAGGATTGATACTCATGACTCGTACAGATTTCACACAACTTCGCCATGGTAGCGACCTGCTTAAGCGAGGATTTGCTCGCATGCAACAAGGAGGCGTCATCATGGACGTTGTCGATGCTGCTCAGGCTGCTGTCGCGGAAGACGCNGGTGCTGTTGCAGTAATGGCATTGGAGCGTGTTCCAGCNGACATTCGCAAAGCAGGCGGCGTCGCTCGAATGAGTCATCCTGACATGATTCAAGGAATCCTTGATTGCACATCCATCCCCGTTATGGCGAAAGCTCGCATTGGTCACGAAGGCGAAGCGCGAATACTCGAAGCAATGGGAGTCGACATGGTCGATGAGTCGGAAGTATTGACACCAGCGGATCCGTTCTTCCACATCAACAAGAAGGACTACGACATCCCATTCGTGTGTGGTGCGACTGAACTCGGCGAAGCAGTTCGACGTATCCATGAAGGCGCAGCGATGATTCGAACAAAAGGCGAGGCTGGAACTGGAAACCTCGTGGCAGCGGTTACACACTCCCGTTTGATTACACAAGAAATCAAGCAAGTTCAGTCAATGGACGATGAACTGTTGGACGAAACTGCAGACCTCATACTGGAACGATACCGTGTCCTTGCCGACACATCCAAACTTCCTGGGACACATCTTGAAACACCGTTCGGAACGATTGATGAAACCATGCGATCATCCATTCGAGGCGTCCTTGATGAAGTAAAATCACTCGGCCGACTACCCGTAGTTACCTTCTCAGCCGGAGGTATCGCCACACCTGCAGATGCATCGCACATGATGCGCATGGGCTTGGATGGTATCTTTGTTGGGTCTGGAATTTTCAAGTCGGACGACCCTCCCAACATGGCCGATGCAATTGTCATGGCAACTGCTCACTACGATGATGCGAACAAAGTCGCAGAAGCAATGGCCATGACTGAAGGCGATCCAATGAAGGGTGATGAACTCGAAACGCTCGAGATTCGACTCGATCAGCGTGGCTGGTAATCACTCGAGCGGAGTGTCCACACTTACGTCACCTAATGTCCACTTTAGGGTCTTTATGACACCTTCAAGGGCTTTGAAATTACGAGCAGCATCCTTCATTCCATCACGGTCGCCACGCTCACGACAGTCCTCGAAGAAATTCTTCCACTTCCTCATCTTTTTCTCAGCACGCGTAAGCATGGTCTCAATTTCTTCCCATGTCCGGTCGTACGTTCGTTCTGCTGCCATTGTCTCCTTCATGTTGCGAGGGTATTAGAACTAAATCCCTGCTATGAAAAGAATTCAATCGTTTTTGAAGCGTTCATCATCGCCCAAAATGACGTTGGCTGCAGACACATTTGCAGATACGACAGCACCCGGTGAAAGGATGCAGTTCTCAAGTTGCGCACCTTCCTCAACCCTTGATCCGTTCATCAAAACACAGTTCACTAAAACCGAATTTGGCCCAACGAATGCGTTTTGGGCTATTACTGATTCTTCAACGTTTGAATCTTCAGATACCTCAGCTGTTGGATGGAAGAACGATCCTTGCTCGATTCGACTACCTTCAGGCAGTGGGAATGGAAGTTCTTCTCTTTGTTGAATCAAAACATTTTGAGCACGGATCAATTCCTGAGGTGAGCCAACATCAAACCACACACCGTTGATGGCTTGAGCATACATTGGCCAACCCATGTCGAGCAATCGAGGGAAGAGATTCTTTGAAAAATCGTATTTCTCTCCTTCAGGAACCAACGCCATCACCTCTGGCTCAAGGATGTACAATCCAGCATTGATGACGTTGCTGAATGCTTCCTCTGGCGTCGGCTTTTCTTTGAACTTACGAATGTAACCTTCACGAAGTTGCCCATCAACCTCTCCATTGTTTGTTGACGACAATCCAACAATACCAAATGGACTGGGGTCTTCAACTTCCCACAATGCCATCGTCGCTTTCGCTCCGCTACGCTTGTGTGCTTCCATCAATGCAGCGACGTCAAACGAGGCGACGGAATCACCAGATCCGATGATCACTGTTTCAGTAATCTCGTCCAGCAGCAGTCGAACGCTTCCAGCAGTACCCATGGGGGTGGATTCTTGATTAATTCGAGCACTGAAGTGCTCAGCATTCCAATTCTTGACGTGCTCTGCAAGCATCTCTCCACGATAGCCTGTGGTTACGATGATGTTGTCAACGCCTCCCTGGACCATCGAATCCTTGACAAAATCAATGACAGGACGTCCTAGAACCTCAACCATTGGCTTTGGCCGGACATCTGTAATTGGACGTAGACGGGAGCCTTGGCCACCGGCCATGATAATTCCAAGCATGTCGATCAACGACGTCGACGACCAGCCGACATATCGATGCGGCCCATCTTCTTCTTCCTTCCACCACGTCGTGGAGCATTTGCAGCAGTGGTTTCTTCTTGACCCATTCCACCAAAAGTAAGTGTTCCTTCACTTAGAAGACTGGAGATTAATTCATCCGCTACTTCCTCTGATTCAGCACCGGTTTTGAGACTCTTTGTCACAGCGTTGTTGTGCTCGGTCATCCAAGACTTCCGCTCTTCACGGGCCATGTTCAACTCATCACGGACTTTGTTGACATCGGTCATCATCTCATCAATCTTGGAATGTGTTTCATCAGCCTTTGCACGCAAAGCAACGTACTCATTGTGATGCCGATCGCCTTCTGCTTTGAGGAAGTCACGATGCGAAAATGCCTCATCGACTTCTTTGGACTTTTCATCAGCACGTCCGACTGCCTCAAGCATTGCTTGATGGGCGGCGTCGGCCTCAGCCTTGAGGGTTTTAATCGCTGCATCAAGATCGTCCAAATCGACAGCAACCAGTTCAAAAGCCTCGACATCTGGAGCAAGCTCTTGAATCCGGCGGTGCATGATCTTGATTTTTTCCATCGTCTCCTTCTCTTTCTTTGGACCCATTGCAGAGGTGTTGTAGAGGTTTTCAAGCTGAGCCACATCACGCTTGAGTTGCGCGTGTTCTGCTGTTGCACTCTTTTTCTCACTCTTTTCTCCACGACGACCTTTGGCTTGACCAATCACGGACTTGATTTGATCTTGGATGGCATTTCGCTTCTCTTTGAACATGCGAACTTCGGTACGGATAGCCTTGACTTCAGCCAGAACAAGATCGACCTTTTCTCGGTGTTCCTTGTACTGTGCTTGAACAGCGTTTCGCTGTTCCGCAGCCGAACGTGCATCGGAACTGAAATTGTTCCTTACTTCTCGCAGCTTGCGTACCTTGGCTTCCATCGCATGCAAACGGTCTCGCAAGTCTGCATCAGGACGTTCCTCTGCTTGGTCTTTCGAACCCAACATATCACTGCGTAGTGGTTTTGCATTTCAAACCTATGGCTTGCTATGCCCGAATCAAACATTGAAAATTTCGAGCATTTCAAGCACTGTTGCAAGTGTGATGACCAGGGAACCCATGGCTTGGGTTGAGAGAGTTACAATCCTGCGAAGGCGGCGACGGAACTCGTTGCGAACGTTGACATTGATTTGACGTCCAATCAGAAGATCTCCACTGACTTCCTCGAGCCGAACAGAGACAGTGGCTTCACCAAATCGTTCTGGGAGGAGCGTTTGCCAAGCCATTGTACCATCTCGCAACAGTCCTGTCATCTTACCGAGAACATCCTCGTTGCCTTCAATGGCAATGGGCAGAGACTCGCTCGACCACCACATCTCTTTGCCTGGAGCCAAATCATAACGCATTGAAATTTGATTGGGTCGGAAATCCGGCGATTGAACTCTGAACACAACCGTTCTGCTTTTCTTTGAAAGATTGTGCATGAAAACAAACAGATTCGCACGCTTGGTCACGACGTTTTCCAAATCCACTTCGAATACGAGGTCTTTGAGTGCTGGAGGGCGTCCAAACTCCATGTCCTGCTCGATACGGTCAATCAGACGGAAGAAGGCTGGACACTGCTGCTGCGCGTGTTCAATCAGTTCAAGCCAGAGTTCAAGGCTAAACGATTTATCATCCAAGAGGAGGTCTGCCCCGTCTTCCTTGAGAACTTCCTCAAGCTCGAGCCGCACGGTCTTTGAATCAAGCCCGTTGTAGTGCCTGTACAACGTCATGAGGACTTTTTCACGTGCAAAGTCGTGCTTGATTCCGCGTTTGACAAACCCCTGAACCGAACGCATAAGCTCATCGTATTTCGATCGAAGAAGTGGGTCGAGATGTGTTCGAATCATATCATCGAACACACCTTCCAGTGTCGAGGGATGCACAGGTGCTTCGAAAGCATCCAGCAAGCCCGATTTGTGAACCATGTTGAATCGGTTCTGCCTTGTGTTCATATGGAAACCGACAGCGAGCAGCAGCATACCCCATGATGCAAGAAAGAGATTTTCGCCAAGCGAGGTATGGAGTCCGATGATTAACACGACGCCAAGGCCGATGCAGCTCAACAGGACGGTTGTGAACGAAAGTGAGTGCATACGCAGTTGCTTGTGAATGCGATGTGCCATCCCATCGTATCCATGGAGGGCTTCGATGCTCTGATGTCGCTTTACCGAGGCTTCAACCTCATGGACAAACGCAGCGTATGAGAGCGCAATGCGATAGCGATGAATTCCAAGAGCAAGCAACCATCCAATTCCTACAACGGTTCCCAGCAACAACAACGTTGAACTGAACGATTGCCCAACCGATGGTTCGATGCTGGATTCCCACCAATTCGGGTCTGTTCCTTCGTACGCCCATGAGCCAATAAGAATAAACAAACAAAAAGCAGGAAGAAGCAAAGTAAGTCGTAATCCCAACGAAATTAGTTGATTGTCGATGGAGAGCAGTACACGTTCTCGTTCAAACAAAGAAGAGGGAATGTCTTCACTCGAAACCTCAACCGTTGTCTCGCTCACACTAAGTCCTTGATGGTTGAACTCAAAAGCATTCGGGGCCGATTTCTAAGAATGGCTCAATTCTTGTTCCTTTATATCTGCACGATAATGCTCTTGGCAATGGCGTCGCTTAGAAGCATCTCTTGCCCACTGATTGAGTAGCGATCTTCACCGTGCGATACGATTACGTCGCCAAGGTTCATCGAGGAATTTATCATTGATCTCAAAGCCTCGGAAAGCAGAATGCCTTGGATTGTTCCTGACTCATTTGCTTTGAGATTCGACAACTCGAGATGGGTTTGTTGGAAGGCTTTGACACGTTGCTCCAAATGTTCGCCCGACTTCGGAATATCTCGGCCACTGGGATCCAGTTGCGGATCTCCGAGAAGAACTGTTAATGCAACCTCCAAGTCGTCATCGATTGCGTGTTCGAGTCTACAAGCTGTCTCATGCATGTTTCCATCGAACGGAATTCGGTCCAGCAACACTTCAGCAAGGCGATGGCGTCGCTTCATCATCTGCCCGTGCACAAGGCCCTTTGCAGTTAGTTTTGCACCCTTGTATCGCTCATAATCGATGAAGCCTTTCGCCGATAATCTTTGGATCATTTCGGTGGCTGAAGCAGGTGAAACACCGAGGCGCTCAGCCAAATCTCCGGTACGGACGCGTGCCGATGCATCATCTTCGTAAAATTCGTACATCGTCTCAAGATATTCATCTTCAAATTCTTGAAAATGTCCCGCCATGATCCGGCCTCGTGGTTCTGGAATTCAAGACTTTCTCTGTATCCTATGATGCAGAAAAGACGTGGGAACAGCCAGGACAGCGGACTGAGCCTTTGTATGTTGAAGGAACACGCAGTTTTGAGGAACATTCTGGACAAGCAATCTCCACTTTCGTTTCTGCCGTTTCTTGTTCAGGTTCCACATCTGCAATCGCATCCAATTCTTCGTCAATATCGAGAGATTCTTGTGCTTCAACCGTGAACTTCTCAGAGCAATCCGGACATCGCACAACTCCTGAGTAATCTCCTGGAATTCGCAACGTTCTCTCACAAGCTGGACAGGATGTTTCTATGGGCTCANCCTNCTTTTNNGGCTTTGNNTGNGCCTTCTTNTCCTTNACAGGTTTCATTGNGTCTGATTGGCCTGCTCCTCGTCGNAAGTGAAGAACAAGAATGATGCAACACGCAACNGCNGCACCNCCNCCAATGGCAACAAATGGNACGTCNGATGCGGCATCCTCGACCACTCGNGGAGAAACCAGTATGCTTTGNTCATCCANNACGACAATCCCATCGTATCGCCATTCTGCNTCCANGATCATNTCNTTNCCGTTCGGAACCACAAANGTNAGGTCNANNTTCCTCGAAGAACTGGCTTGTAANGGCTCNGTTGAGNGTTGTCCNAGAAGGAGNCCNCTGCTGTCGGTAAGGTAAANNAAGCCCGANGGTCCTNNCACNGGACCNGTGTTNTGAATCATTATNGTCACNGTAACNGCNTNNCCCTCAATGGGTTCCCTTGGAAGNGTAATTGGATTGATTTGAAGAGAATANTCAGCTTCGANCGTCTCCAACANTGNNGTAGCGATGTAACTGCTGGTTGATGCGGTCCAACCGACNGGTTCCATTCGAATCAAAACCGTATCACCCTGNATNTNTCCNAGNACGGTTTGCCCGCTGAGTGTACCGGAACCAAGNGTNAGAATTTGTTCGTTCACGNAAACATCCGTTCCTGATACACGGTACCCATATCGAAGTTTCACATCTCGTTCGACGCCGTTTGTTATCGAAACATTCCAATGGAGTTCCACACCTGAATCACCTTCTTCTGCTCGCACGTCTGCAAACATTGCCTGTGGAGGCTGAACTTCGATGGTAACGATTCCTGCAAGACCCTCAGAAACAATTCCGTTGTTGGAAGCAATCGTCCACGACATATTGTGCATTCCTGAGTCGAGATTCTCAAAAACAAGCCGTAATTCGCCCGCAGCACCTGATTCGAGCACGAGCGATTCACTCTCAAATTCAACACCATCATGCAGCACACGAAGCAAAGCACTACCGGTCGCATCACCTTGATTGCGCAAAATGAATGAGACTTCAACATCGTCGCCTGCATGCCATGGACCTCCAATGAGCGAGAATCCACTGGACCCTGCTTGATCAAAAGCTGCGGATGGCAAGCCTTCCAAGGAGAACGATGCGGTTGTCTGCGAGGACTGGTTGCGGTCACCATCCAAGTGACATTCGAGTATTCCAGGACGAGCATACAGCGAGACCGAATCGACCACGCTTTGGCCAACATCAACGCTGAGTGATTGGTTGTAGACCTCTTCTTGAAGGAAGAAACATAGCATGTTGCCTGCAAACGAACGTTCTCCGTTATCGTTTCTGGATGTAAGATTGAATTCAATCAAATCGCCTGAGACATAGGAGTCACTAATCAATTCAATTTCAACGTGAACGTTCGGCAGAGGAGGTGGGCCAACAAGGATTGAATCGTTCAAAACCAAACTTGTGTTGTTTATGGACATCGCTACGTCCAATGAACCCTCATGTACCTGATTTGATGATTGATAGACAAGAACCTGCGTGCTCATTGCATCGATTGATATGTTGTCAAAGTACACCGTCTCATTCCATGTTGTTTGGTTAACATGGAGAACAACCGACGCAATCTCGACGTCCACGCCTGTGTTTTCAACCGGTATCTCCAGATTGAGATGGTCACCTTGGCGCACGGTAAGGTTCGATGAAAGTTCGCCAGAATCATCAACGCCCGAATACGTTAGGGCGTTCAAACCAACGAATTGCACATTGTCAGGCCCTTCTGCCTGGGTGACTGGCACTGAAAGTAAGGAGAAAACCAGCAGCCCAACCAAGAATACGGTTGGAGAATACCTGCGGTCTTTCTCCATAAGGTGCTTGAAACTGTGGAGGTTTTTGAGCATGATGTTGAACAGGTACATGACAGGAGGTTTATTGAGGGTAGTGGAGTGGGCGAAATACATGACGCCTGAGGAGCTCTTGGCCATTACGCCCGAGTTCTTAGGCAAAGCCATCCTTCACCGAAGAGAACGACTCGCTTCCGAGATTCCAGAACAACTCGATGCACGGAGCGACGAACTGTCTGAAGCGGCCTCCATGGCCCGCTCAGCCAAGGTAAAGCGCGACGATGTCAACAAAAAAGTCGCTTCGCTCAAGAAAGAAAGGAACGATGCACAAGCCAAAGCAAAGAAACTGTTCGTGGAGGCCAATGCTATCCGAGAGGCAACACCGAAGCAGAAAGGTGATACAGAACCTGAACCGGAGTGGGCAAAAGATCGCTTGCAACAACGACTCGACGCACTCGACCTCTCGCTCCAAACAAATTGGGGCACGCATCTTGATGAACGTTCAACATTGAACGAGATGAAAAATCTGATACGGAAACACGAAGAATGGGTCGATTCTCGGAAAGAGAAATTCTCTGAAATTAATCGGATGAAGGATCTACAGGAAAATGCTAAACAACTCCTTGAAACAGCGGACAAGGCACATCAAGCAATGGTTCAATTGCACGATGAGAACCAGATTTTTCACGACACATACATCGAAAATGAGCAAAAGCGAAAGCGCGCAGATGCTCGAACAACCAGGCTTGCACAAGCGCTCGATGAAAGCCAACGGGGCATTGATTACTGGAAACATTGCATTGAGAATGGGTTCCACGAACTGATGGCGGATTCCGAACGCGTACGACAAGGTGGTAAATCCTCTCGAGCGTTGGCAAGGGAGCGCCGGCAGCAGGCAGTGAAAGAAGGTGAGGAAGAATGAGTGTTTGTTCCACGACCGGACTTTCACAGACACAACAAGAGCGCTGGCCGTATCTGTACAAACACCTCATCGAAGACATCGATGTCCCCGACCTCTCATCAATTACAGAGGCATACATCAGCAGTCTTGATGGCGATTTGAAAAAAGTTATCAAGAAGATTGGTGATGCGAAAGCGAAGAGTAGGGAATCACTTACGAACCATCTAACAAGCCTAATGTTCCGACGTTTTGGGAAAAATGCAATGATCGAAGCATTCGGTTCAAGCGTAACGAACCTCTCGATCGGAACGGGAGATCTCGATCTCTGTTTATCCTTCAAGAACAAGACACCGAGAAAGGTCTTGCGGAAAATTTCTGGATTGCTCCATGAGGAAGGAATGGAAAACATACAATTGATTCCAAAAGCACGGATTCCAATTGTGAAATTTAAGGACCCTCGTTCAGGTTTGGACGTGGACATCTCTCTTGACAATCGATTGGCAATTTACAATTCTCATTTACTAAAATCCTACGCCCAGGAAGATCGTTTGCGTCGCCTTGTCCACATGGTCAAATATTGGGCAAGTCGAAGAGGAATCAACAACGCATTTGATGGCTCATTGTCCTCGTATGCTTGGACTCTGTTAACAATCCAGCATGCACAACTTGTTCAGCCAGCGCTTGCACCAAACCGCCAAGAGAATTGTCCCTCGAAGCCGCTTTCATTTCAAGGTAAGACCTTTGACGTTGGCTTCAATGATGATGACTTTAAGACAGAAAATACTCAATCCTTGGCGTCTCTGCTTATCAGTTTCTTTGATCGTTATGCAACCAGATGGGATTGGGAATCGATGGTTGTATCGATTCGCAATGGCGAAGCACACAGTACCAAATCCAAGAAATGGAACCACACTGGACCGCTACCACTCGAAGTTGTCACCGGAGTCGATGATGGGAGAATGGAACACGTGATGCCAATTGAAGATCCATTCGATCATGAACATGACCTCTCTCGAGTCGTCAGAGCTGAAGGCGCAATGTCGATTCAAGATGAATTCATGAGGGTCATCACGATGCTTTCTGAAGGAAAGTCATGGCACGATATTTGCGAGCCTGTCTTTGAAATCGACGAGGAACCGGATGATTTGTTCCATGATTTGCGATCAACGTCCAAAGATGAGATTGCAACAAGGCTTGAAAATCTACGGGCGAATCTGGCCGAGGTTGAAGGACAAATTCGTGACCTCGTTGGAGAACGTCAAAATTCAAAGGAATTGCTTGATTTACTTCGTGGAGGACTTCGTGAAACGCGAAACGTAAAATCGGATCGACAACAAATCCTCTCTGAACTTCGACCATTGAGCATGAAGGTACAGGAACTTCGTGAGGTCCGAGACGGTATCAATCAAAGAATTGCAATCCCAACCAAACGGATTCATGAAGAGATGGTTCGTATCTTTGAGAAATTAACCTCTGAGGTTGATGTCTTCAATGCTCCAAACCTTGGCGTTGAGAAGGGCGATTTCGCTTATTTCTTTGAATTGCAAGCAATGTACGAAGCGTCGCTGAAATCCAACGAAGCACATCAAGAGTTTATCCGATTGAGACGTGAACAAAACGAGGAATATCGAGCATTGAAGAAGACCAAGAAGCAGGAGGAAGATGTTCTAACGAAACTCGTTGAAAGCAACCCTGCTCTGGAAGGTGTTCACCTCAACCCAAAATCCGTGAAAGAATTCCAAAAGAATGCAAAGTTGCTTCAGCGTTCCATCAACGAGCAATATTCGTCCAAGCATGAGTTGCGTCGTGAGATTGGACGCTTAGAGGCTTGGCAACGTATTTCATCCAAACGGAATCAAAACAGAGGCCAACGCTCATCAAACCGAGATTCGACACGTCGAAGACCTCGAGCTCCGGATGTGAACATCAATGAAGTCCGGCAAAAGGCATCCAGTGGTGACGCATTGTCCCTCACAGAGTTGGATGCTTTGCTCTCTAAAGGAGGCATTGCAAGCATCGGAAACGCAAACAATCAAAAATCTCAACAAAAACAGAGACAATCAAAAAAGCGCTCATCCCATAAAATCGATATTCGCCAAGGACGAAGGCGTGGCCGTAAAGAGACNAGGAAGTGATTCTTTGAAAGGAGGATGGCGGCAAGGTCTTGCCCCNAAGCAACTTTCNGTTGAATGGACTGANGCAGTTNGNAAGNTGTTCTNTGANGGTACNGGNGAGGAATACTTTGCTGGGTCNATTCATTCCNTACCCGTCCCCGAATGGGATGCNAACTTNATGCTGTTNGANTCAGANGANGNNACACCTGCATCGATGCGCGGAGTNCTTTGGACCACNCCNTTCAAGGAANANACAATCCGNATNGTGTCCTTTGTTCTCGATGAAGGCGCANGAGGAAANGGCTGGGGATCNGTTGTCTGGAATCTCATGGCCGACATNCTTNTTCCGAAGGGAATAACCACNGTCCAATTGGAAGTTCGTGCTTCAAATCAACGTGCTATNACTTTCTATAGAGAANGNGGANTGGAAATTCANCAAGAANTGCATGGNTATTANCGNCAAGGAATGGGCTACATGATGCGNGGNAAANTGCAACATTACCATCCAAACAATGATACACCCNAACAAGAAGAGTAAATCGTGCAAGATTCAATCGACGCATTACGNCAGATTCCTCANGTTCTTTCGGTGGAACTCATTGATGAAGGAGCCNNTGATTCTNGCGTCGACNTCGCCTNAATTCAACGCTTATTGAGCANCAAAAAGAAATTGAGTCTNATTGGCAAAGANGGNTGTGCTGTCTTCTTTTCNTACAAATCCTCAATCGTCTTGATCAAATCAAAGCCNAATGTAAATTTAGGTGCNCTCGACTTGNTCCTNGACTCAATCAAATANTGGTCCTAAAACGACCATACCATGAGGNCCAACGTCNACAGCTTGTTTCTCCATAGCATGACGTACATGACGCATTTTCTCGATTTGCATGGTACGGACTAATTTTCCATTTCGATGATCCATTCCCATGTTGATTACTGCATCTGCAAGAAATCCCTCGTTCCCTTGAAGCTCAGCATGGCTCCCCAAATTTCGCTCTGTAATGAGCAACACATTCAGGTTCATGGACCGTAAGAAGTCAAAGAAGGAGAACATTTTCTTTCGCATCGCTTCATTGACGGTTGTCAGCGAGTAAATTGCTCCGAGGGAATCAAGAACGAAAGTCGTGAATCGATCACCATGCGTTTGTTTGAAGTGTTCAATCATTTTACGTGTGAATTTAAGGTAATCCATGTCCTCGTTTTCCCGACGAAGTTCGGTGAAATCGGTCACTTGCAGATTCATAGGCAGTTGCAATCCCAGGCTGCTGGCTCCGCGCATGAGAGAATCAACCGTTTCTTCAACCGTGCAATACAGCCCGAATTCTCCGGTACGAGCGAGGTGGTTTGTCAGCAATGTCAAACAAAAGGAGGACTTCATTGAGCCTGGAGGACCCGTAACGAGACTGATGTAAGGTGCATGGAAATCCGATTGTACAACTCGTTCCATCCCTTGCATTCCACCGAGCAGCACCGTCTCACCAATTGACAGTATTTTCCCAATGACTTTGAACATTACTTTTCCCTGATTTCCTATACCCCAATTCTATCGACCAGAGTGAAGGGGTTATATGGGCGTGGTAGGTCGGTTGGTCGTGGCATATCCAACTGTGTCACAAGACGAGAGTGAAGACCATGGACGATTTCAAACAACTCTTTGAAGAACGACGCTCAATTCTTGATGGAAAAGCTACGCAACACCGTGAAGAACGAGATTCTTGGAATGAGAAAACCAAGGAGTTGGTCTCTCAACGAAACGAGTTCAACTCTGAAGTCCGTGAACTCATTCAGCTCTCCGACCAACAAAAGCAAGTACGTGAACAAATGAATCAAGTTGTTCGCGAGAAAAAAGGCGTCCGCAATGAGGCCAGCAAAAAAGTTTCAGAGATTCGTGACAAACTTCGCTCCGATAAGCCTGAGGAAAAACCAGCAGAACGTGGCCAAAGAGGCCGTCGAGAGCGACCGGTTACACTCCAATCTCTTCAGCGTGAATTTAGTCGACTTGAGCGTGAATTTGAGCGTGGTGAGCACACTGGGAAAAACGAAGGAAAGGTCATGAAGCGTTTGAAAGAATTGAATGCGAAAATTCGACAAATGAAGAAAGATCAGGAAGTTATGGGCTCGGAATCCAGTGAGAACGAAGAACTCAATGCAGCTCGAAAGGAGCATGATGATGCTCATCAGGCGGTTCAAGAAGCTGCAGCGGCTGCGCAAGAAGCGCACGATCTTATGATTCAATGGGACAAAGAAGTCAACAAGCAACGAGAGCGTGCGAACTCAAAACATCGTGAATTACGAAATACAAAGCAGGAAGCTGACAAGGCTCATCGATTCTACATCGTATCCCTACGATGTTTGCACTCCATCCAAGACATGATGCGAGCACGACGCAGTGCAGAAGCTGGTGGAGGCGAACGCCCAACAGCCCGTGTCGAAGTTCAAGACTTGATGAGCAAGTTGATGTCTGGAGATACACTCACAACCGAGGAATTGATGGAATTGCAGCGCTTTGACTGATAGTGTTGAATCGATGGTATCAAAGACCGAGATGGACAAGGGACGGGTGAGAACCATGCTTCAACGAGATGATATTGCAAAAATCATCGAAGAATACGATCGGATGAAACTCCGAATCGGCATGACAGCATCGCATTCTGCCCTTGATATCTGCGACGGCGGAATTGAGGAAGGGTTCCCAACGGTTGCATATTGTCAGGAAGGACGACACAAAACCTATGCAAATTACTTCAAAACAAAGCGCTCAGGTTCTGGCCGTGTTCTTAGGGGGATGGTTGACAAAGCAATCGTCATGCCTTCGTTTAACGACGTTATGGATGAATCCATGCAGGTCGAAATGCGAAAGCGTAACGTTGTCTACATCCCGAACCGTTCGTTTACATCCTATTCATCAATTGAGGACGTTGAGAATAAATTCAAAGTTCCCCTTTTTGGTTCAAGAAACATGTTGCGCATGGAAGAACGCACCGAAGAACAGGACTATTATTGGATTCTCGACAAGGCAGGGCTTCCGTACCCTGAGGCGATTGAGAATCCTGAGGATATTGACTGTCTCGTTATCGTCAAACTCCATCACGCACAAAAGAAACTCGAACGCGGTTTCTTTACGTGTGCCTCTTATCAGGAATACAAAGAGAAGTCCGAAGTTCTTCTCAAGGACGGTATCATCGATCAGGCCTCCCTTGATGGAGCACGTATTGAGCGTTATGTGATAGGACCGGTCTTCAATTTGAATTTCTTTTACAGCCCACTTGCTGATGAAGGTGAAAAGCTGGAGTTGCTCGGAGTTGATTGGAGATTTGAATCCTCTTTGGATGGACATGTCCGGTTACCAGCTCCTCAACAAATGACCATGCCTGCTCATCAAAAGATCCCTGAGATGACCGTTGTCGGTCACAATACAGCGACCAT
>NZVG01000012.1 GCA_002698145.1 Methanobacteriota archaeon
AGCATTTCAGCGCCATGTCTTCGCATTTCACGAAGGAGACGTACCGTATCAACAGCAGCGATACCTCCTGTCACACCCACAAGAATGCGTTTTCCAGACAAACTGGAACCCCGCCTCTCCACGTCGGTATCACGGACGCTCATGCCATTGCGAGGGTATTGTCCATCAAGACTCCTTCGCTGATTACAAGACTTCATGTGCGGGCTCTGATTCGAGACACCATGGCAGGGAACAGAGGCGATGACATCGTTCTGGCTGGTTCAGGTGGTCAGCGGCCATCTGCAACCCTTTCAGCCCTGTTTGATCAAACGCATCGAAGCACTTCGTTGATTCTCGCAATTGATAGTTTGATCATCGTCCTCATCGCTTGGGATTTTGGTAGTCTCGCACAATCATACTTTGGCCGAGCAGCGCTTCTCATTTGGGCCGTTCCTCTCTTTGTAACAACCTCGATATGGTTCTCTTATCGCTCACGTCGAACGTGGGCATATTGGCCGGCTGCAATGATAATCGGAATGGCTGCTGTAATCTTCTTCCTCCTGTTTTTGATTAATCTGTACAATGTAATCGCTGGTGCAGTCGGCGGGCTGCTGTTCATGCTCATCATGGGTTACGCAGCCTTCAGCTCGTTTCAGCGTGTTCGCTACCATTTTTCACCCCTCTACAAACAAGGCTACAACACATTCATTCCTACACCAGAGGCTGATTTAGAAGACGGAGAAATGCTAGCAGCCTGTCCTACGTGTATGGCAGTATTGGCAATTCGCCCCGACTTGCTCTCACCGTCCGATAAATGCCCGCATTGCAAAAATCCACTTGTGAGCGAGGGACTTGCCCGACGTCATGGTTGGGAAGAAGAATAACACTAACTCGAACACGATAACATCGAGCAACCCACGCGATGCCTTGCCCACTCTGGTCGTTTTTGGAACCATTCTTCCTCACGATCTGGTTGTTCTGCATACGGATTCTTGAGAAGTTCATACAATTCTTGAGCAACCGTATAATCTTCTTTCTCAGCAGCGTCGATGGCGAGTTGGGCCATCCAATTGCGTAATACATACTTTGGATTTGAAGCAAGCATCATTGCCCGATCTGGATGGCCATCGACTCGGTTCCACCACTTCTTCAACCACTTGTTCCATTCCATTACTGGAATGGTTTCTTCATTGTAAAATGCGTATCGAAGATGTTCAACATCCGGTTCATTCAAGTTTGAGAGCAATCGAAAAAAGATGGTCATGTCCGTTTCGACCAATTGCAAATTTGTAGTGAGTTCTTTGACCAAAGCATCATCCTTTTCNTTGAATTGCTTCAACCCGAGTTTGTTTGACCACATCACATTATTCAACTCNTCATATTCTGAATAGTAGGCTTCNAGGCTCTCATAGAGTCGTTCAGGCTCTTCCATGAGTGGAGAAATGGATTCCAGCAATCGAGCGAAATTCCATGCTCCAATCTGAGCTTGTTGTCCAAACCTGTAACGTCCTGTTCGTGCATCGGTCGTGTTCGGAGTCCAATCGGGATTGAAATCCTCGATCCATCCATATGGACCATAATCAATGGTCAATCCATGGATAGACATATTGTCGGTATTCATAACTCCGTGGACGAAACCAACCCGCATCCACTCTGAAATCATGAGAGCAGTCTTTTGACCAATCTCCGTGAGCCAACGAATCAAATCCTCATCGCTCTTTGAACTGTGCTCGGGAAAGTGCTGTTGAATTGTGTAATCGACGAGCGTTCGTAGCGTTTCTTTGTCTCCATGCATGGAATGAATTTGGAACGACCCAAAGCGCAGGAAACTTGGAGCAACACGACATACGATGGCTCCAGGTTCTGGTGCAGGATTCCCGTTGTAGAGAACGTCCCGGACAACGTCTTCTCCTGTTGTGACAAGCGACAACGCTCGTGTTGTAGGAATACCCAAATGATGCATGGCTTCACTGCATAAGAATTCACGAATTGATGATCGTAAGACTGCTTTCCCATCAGCGAATCGGGAGTAAGGCGTAATCCCTGGCCCCTTTAATTGCAATTCAAGGATGTCGTTTCCAGTGTCAACTTCGCCCAATGTAATCGCTCTGCCATCTCCCAGTTGATTGGCCCAATTTCCGAATTGATGGCCACCGTAACGTTGTGCGTAAGGATCCATGCCCACAGTGATACGGTTGCCTCCCAAGACGTCAGCACCACCTCGTTCAAGGTTCAATTCCTGAGCCAGTTCATCGGACCATAGGCCCAGAACGGGTTCAGGGACAGGGGTAGGATGGACTCGTGACCAACATGCGTGTGGGACTTGCCTTGGCCTACCACCAACTTCACTGTCACCAGGTGTTTCTGTGACAAAGCGATTGAGCCAGTTCAATTCATCCAATGAAAGGGTTGCCACATACCAAAGACGAGGTGATGACTATTGAACTTGATTCAACATCCAGTTGATTCATTGTTTGCGTGAAACGACAATCGCCGAAAGAGATAGGGCAACAATCGCCGTTAGGATACCGAATCCGGGCGTAGATTCGCTTTTTTCCACACGTTCATCTGCATCCATCACTTCCTCGAGAATCGCTTCTGTGTAAACTCCATTCAAACATGTTCCATCCCCAACCACAATTTCTGTTTGATTCATTGACAAAACGATGGCAGAGGTCGGATCTGCACGCAAATCTTGTTCTTCATACAACGTCGTATCAATNGAATAACAGCCTCGATTTAATGCGATAGCGAGGTTGTATTGTTCCCCACTTGNCTTGATGTCTTCCCACCACCAAATNCCACTCCACTCCCCACTGCTGAGATTCTTTGCTACGACAATNGCTGTATAGGTTGTATCTTGNGCCAAATCATTGACCTCAGCTTGGTACTCATACGTCCAAGAAGAGTTCAAATTGGTAGGTGTTGCTGAAGGTCGGAGATAATTCACCTGAATTTCCTCATCAACATCCACAACAGGCGCTATGTATTCCCTCCACAACCATACTGTGTTGTATTCATGCTTCCGTGTATCNTCCCCGACCAGAATGCTTCCATCGTTGAGCACCAACAGGTTATCTGGTCCGGCAAGGTTGTTGTTGTCACACTCATACTGTGCTGACGAGGTGTATGGGCCACCGATAATGACAGGGTCAATTCGGGCAATGCTCCATTCATCGACCATCGTCATCCGGTAGACGATGCCACAAAAGTTGTCCGAGACATCGATATCGCCTTGCCCATCGGTCATTGCCCTGTCAATGTTGGACATCGCTAAGTAGACATATTCTGGAGCATTTGGATTGAAGACAACACCCTCCATCTTGTTCCATTCATCGGTAGCACCAATCGCTGCGGCAGCCTTTCGAGTTTCAAGGAAAGCAACTCTGTCGTCCAGTGCATATCCAATGATTCCATCATNGTTGAGATCTTGATTTAGTCGATCTTCAGCCCAATCGTTGATTTCTTGGTCCGTGATGTATGAATTCTCTCCGTTGACGTAATCAGTCGTTGAAATCCCATCATAATCATCAATCCAGCTCGATATTTCTGCATTTGAGGAGGATGCTAACTCAATCCATTCAACATCAAATCCCGTTGTTGAAGAATCTCTTGTCGCATCTTGGATGAGTTTCGCAGCATAGAGTGTTCCTTTGGTCAAATCGCCGGGTGTGTCTGCAATGAATTTGTACAGNACTGTGTCGTATCCATCATCACTCAGATAGACGGTTTTGTTGTCGGGCATAACCTGAGCGTTTTCATGCGAATAGCGACCCATTGTGTATTGACGTACCAAGTTAGGGTTGTTTGTATCCGAATCCTCCATTTCAACGATGAATCCATAATCGTAAGGATTAGGATACGTACCTAGATAGGATGCAAGTAGTTGCTGACCTTGATGGTAGCGATAGTTCTGATTGTTCCAGTCTTCAGTATCATCGAAGTACAATTCCTCGGAAAACAACGGTGATCCCCACGGACTCACCGTACCAAAGCAGAGGACCCAACCACCGTTGATAGTTGAAAGATTCAACATTTGACCCCCGAGAACATCCCACTGATCGGAGTTCGGATTCCATTGAATCTCGAGCTGACTTATTCCCGCAGGCCTGTCTTCCCATGCCGTGTAGAGAAAACCGCTTGTACCATCTTGATTGGTTGGAATAAACGCATTGAAATCTGGTTTTTGGCTGAGCAGTATTTGCTGCCCATCTGCGATGGAATAGATTCCTCCTGCAAGTTGACCATCGCTCAATGTGTCTCCTGTTTGCAAGAGAACTTGATACTGACCGTAACCTGTTCGTATTCCATGCCAAACATCTCCTGCTTTACTCGAGGCATCGAGTTCAGGAACGACATCCGGCAAGTTGTTCCAATCAACACCAGTAATGACGCCAATGGTGGCATTGTACTGGTCTTCATCTGGATGCATCGCATTGACAAAGAAGCGCCCGTGTTCATCGACATACATGCCAGTGACTTCTGCCTCAGGAGGAAGCATGATGATTCGAATCATTTCATCTTCCTCGCCTTGACTCTGGGCTTCAACNAGTGGAGAGCCGGACAACCCAAGAAGCAAGCAGATGGAGATCAGGATAAGCACCGTGTTGGCTCGCATGGTTGTTACTCGGAGATGCGTTGCAAAAACGTTCCCCAATAGTTGAATTTGCAAGGGAATCAACGTAAATCAACTGAAATAAAAAAAGGCCCCTGTACACACCGGAATGTGTACAGGGGCGGCTTTGCGCATGTGTACATGCACAGTTACCTTGCAAGCAAGGAATCAACGTTTCTTAGCAACACTTGGTTCAGTTTTCAGCACCAGGAGTTGGGCCAGTTGTGTATCCCCAAGCACCCGTGTTGTCCATGACGTAGACATCATCAGGGTTGCAGGCTGCGTCTGCTTCACACGCTGCCTCTGGAAGAGCTCCAGTGGAATGAATCAGATTCGAATTTGCATCATACAACAACACAGAATCGTCACCACCGATACCGAACTCAAATTGGGCATCTCCGCTCGTAGAATCATCCTTGCACATTAGAAGGTATTGACCTGCACCTAATGTTGTTGAAAATGTGTATACATCTCCTTCTGCGAGGTCTTTGTCATCAACGATCTGCATTCCAGTCATATCGATTGCATTGGCTCCGTAGTTCCAGATTTCGATCCAGTCTTCAGTGTCTCCACTACCATCAGAGTTCAAGCACGTACCAGCGCTTCCCTTGTTTGCAACTTCGTTGACAACAAGCGTGGTTGTGTAACAGTTGTTTGCAGCACCTGGTGTTGAACCGTGTGGTCCTGAAACTTGGACACCGCTCGAGCAATCAAATTCAGTTGAACCTGCTTCATCTCCAAGTGTGTCGTAGTCCGTCTCACTGCCATCAGGAGCTCTTAGGTGAACAGTGTCGCCACTGCCCTTGACACCAAATCCAAACATTTGGGAATCAGCACCGCTGCATACGCCTTCACAGAACCACATGTAACCGTTTGCAGAGATTGTATCTCCACTCACGAAAACGATGCGCTCATCGCACTTGGATGTCCCTACTCCGCCAATAGCGTCACAGTCTTCCTTAACGCCCTTGTCGTAGATTTGGAAACCTTCAAGATCGCACTCNNCACCTGAGTTGTGGATTTCAATCCAGTCCTCTGGNGCNCCNCCACCATGNATNTCTGAGATGGTGATTGCAGATGCTGAACATGCNGGTGTGGATGAGGTCGAACCTCCAGTCGATCCACTATCTGTGCTTCCGCCAGTGTTACCGCCAGTGTTCCCGCCAATTCCAGCGAGGCTTGTTTCTGTGCTTTCATAGATGAGTTTGTTCGTTGCTCGGTCAAGGACCTTCACTTGAATTGAACAGATACTTCCACCGTCGCAAACGCTGTCCGTTCCTTCGTTGATGGTGACTTCTTCACCAAAACTCCAACTACCATCGCCGTTATCGCTTACTGCACAACCTGCTCCAACTGATTTGTCTGGATTTGTACATTCTGTGTACGCATTTCCGTCAGCAGAAAGTTGTAGGACGACGGTCGACCAGGAGAGATCTTCACCTGCTNCCATCGATACGTAGGCAAGTGCTTCACCTGATTCACTTGACAACGACGTTCCAGCATCTCTGACNTCNAANTCNTACATCGAGAAGTCACCGTCTGTGTTTCCTTCTGCTAGCTGCGATGCCCAGACGTAGAGTACGCCAGACAACACAACAGTGATTGCAACCATCAAGATCGTTGCAATGACTGGGCTAACCGCTTTTTCATTCAATTTCATTTCTTTCATTTTTATTCACCTTGAGAACTAATTCTCTAAGTGATTAGAGATTCCTCACATGTTTGATTTAGAACCATTTATTTTACATATGAATACATATCAAAATATAGAATAAATAGCATATTATGTGAATATCTAACATTATAGAGGCATTATGCCGAGGGATTTGAATCGTACGTTGTTTATCTGTCTGCTCTTTCTAATCGCACCCCTCGCAGGTTGCGTTAGTGAAAACGAAGATAGTGATGCAGGTGGACGAACATTCATTGGAGGACAAAATACAGATAGTGCATCCATTAAGATTGCCGGCTCATCGACGGTCTATCCACTCGCCACAGGTTGGATTGAGGATTTTACAGAATTGAACCCTGACATCTCAGCGAGTGTTGCACTTGGAGGGTCCGGTGCAGGTGCAGCTGCCGTCTGCAGTACAGGAAACGATCATGTTGAGATTGGCTCAATGTCGAGAACCTTCAAACCAATCGAAGCAACTCTTGTCGATGGTGAGCGTTTCTTCAATTGCAAATCCTCCGATATTGAGTTAACTCAAGTTCCCATTGCAATGGATGGCATCACCATTGTCCTCAAACGTGGCGGTGGTGCAGAACAATGCGTCGAATCCATTGGTGGTCTAAGCGTAGCCCAACTGCGCTGGATTTTCTCTGATTGGACTGAGGATGACCTCGTTTATTCACAAGAAGGTGGTCTCGAATTATCCAGCATCACTCCAAACAACGATGGTGATGGTGTACGAGAGTGGTCCGACTTTTCCGAAAATCCATCCTGTGAAGAATTGAACATTAACCTCTGGGGTCCTGACTCACAATCCGGAACCTACGAGTATTTCGGAGAAATGATTTTTTGCAAAAAATGCTTCCTAGGAAACTATGGCTATCCTGAAGAATCTTTTGACTCGCAACGCGTGGGTGGCTATCAAAACAGCGCCAATGACAACGTCATTATCAACGGTGTGAGTGAAGATGGCGCTGCAATTGGATTCCTAGGATATTCGTACTACGATGAACACCAATCTGAGTTGACTGCGGTTGGATTATCAAAAAACAGCACACATTCAGCAATGGATGGAATCGAACCCATCATTCAACCAACCAGTGATTCAATTCGAAGCGAAACGTATCTTCCTCTGTCACGAGAAATCTACATGAATGTCGACAATGCATCTTGGAGTACGGTTCTGCCGTTCTTTGAATACGCGTTTTCCGGTGACGGACAATCGACAATTCTTGAAGTTGGGTTCGTTCCACTTCCAGAATCGACATTCAATGAAACCATGGCCATACTCAATCTCCACAATTCCGAGGTGATGGCATGAGAGGAGCAGTATTTGTTGCACTCGTTCTGCTGGCTTGTGGGCTTGCAGGATGCACGTCTGAAGATGATGTTCAATCCACGTACATGACCATCGATATTGTTGATGTTCCACAAAAAATTGGTTTCAACAAGCAGGACCAATTGGTTGAACTTTTGGTTCGCAATCACCCTGAAAGTGGATATGAATGGGAAGACCTCTCAGTTGAATTATCAATTTATGATGCTGAAAAGATGGACGAGCCATTGTTAACCGAAGTTTGCCTACCTCCAAGCATTTCCTCTGCTGAGGCAATAGAAGGAAGCGGCCCTGCAAACGTTCGAATTAACGAGCTTATGGCAAGCAACGATCTCAGTTATGCAGACCCTGATGACANTGGNGATGCNTACGATGATTGGNTNGAATTGTTCAATCCTGGNGCNGAAGCGATGTCNCTCGAAGGNTGGGTNATGACCGATGCCTATGANGAGTACATTGCTGGTGGNAAATCNGGCCATACCTTTGANCANACCGTNTCNATTCCTGCNGGAGGTTTTCTTATCGTNTGGGCNGATGATGAANCNGAGCAAGGNCCNGTTCACATGAATTTCAAACTNAAATCTGAGGGTGAGACCGTNTCNTTGATNAATCCNCAAGGNGANGTGCATCAAAATATTTCATGGGGNGCTCAAACCNCNGANACCTCNTANACNGCTGTNCCTGANGGNTCAATCAATTTCCAAGTCGATCGCACNCCNACNCCNATGCGAACCAANGGTGTGATGTCAGGNGANAACATTCGTCCNGAATCNGCACCAGGTTCCATGGGTACCGGTTGTATGATCAGTCAATCCATCGATGACGAATTTTGGCATGCTGATGAAACAGTTACACTCATCGAAGACGGTGTGAGCCTTTGTGGAGTGCATGATTCATCCTCCAATGCATTCCCAGTTTGCTACATACGATTGACCATAACACATGATTCGAATGTTGTGCTGTACAACGATGGTCTAATTGGTTTAACCTGAGGTGATTCTATGAAAAAGAAAGCANTATTTTTGATACTTGTAATGATGTCTTCGCTCTTCGCTGGTTGTTTCGGTGGAGAAAGTGAAACAAATGAAGAACCGATGTATGAAGCGTACGATTGTCGGATTCAAGAAGACAATACCTCACTGTGGTGCACCCAGGAGCTCGGAGTAGCCAAGTTGCCGATGGTCGTCGAATCAGGCTACATNACATCGTGTGTTTTCGGGGCAATGGACGAGGAAGGGAACACGAAACTAACCTGCAACGGAATCAGTGGAACGATCGAAACCTATCCTGTNGGAGAACGNATTCGACANCTCGATAACAATTGTCGNTTGGCTCTNCTTGCNAANGGAGAANGTATTGTTNCGTGTTCCAATGGATGGCAAGCNCGNCTNGCNGCNTCNGCNAATGCNTGCNTTCGTGTTTTGGANGANNCNAGCGANAANGGNGTGTATGAACNAGCAAGTTGCAACGGTCTTGACATCAATTANGGCGCTCCCAANTCGGGAGTNACNATTCAGGCNAACCTTCTAGGAATGTATGACCACGATGCNGGGACCTTCGGAACANTNGAAATTCCAGCNTATGACCCNGTNACNCAACGNATTTTCCTNGTCAACGTTCTTGAGAANTCTGTTGATATTGTCTCAATAGCNGANCCNAGTGACCCTCAACTCGTCGGNCGAGTTGACCTNTCAAAGATNGGNGAACCCAACAGNATNGACATNCGGCCAAGTGACGGACTNCTTGCNATNGCAGTNCACAGAGANACNGACNTCTNGAATTATGAGGATGNNCCNCTACCGTTTGTTGTAACAAANGATCGACCTGACACAGGACTGGTCTACTTTATGGACACAGACGGACAACGGCTGAACATCGTGGATGATTTGGGCTACCAACCTGATATGATTACATTCACTCCTGATGGAAACAAGGTTTTGGTTGCAAATGAAGGACAGCCATCCACTGACTACAAATTCGATCCAGAGGGGTCGGTCGACATCATCGACGTAAGTGGACCAATCTCAGACGTCGGTGAGGAGCATGTCACCCATGTCACATTTCATGCGTTTGAAGAGGACAAGGCATCCTTGATACAAATCGGCATTCGAATCAACGGGCCCGGTGCAAATTTGAGCATGGATTTTGAGCCAGAATACATCACTGTATCTCNAGATTCTTTGACNGCCTATGTGGCGATTCAAGAGGCAAACGCCATTGCAGTTCTCGATGTTGAAGCAGGACAATTTACCGAAATTATGCCGATGGGATACAAACCTCATTCCTCGGGTGCAGCTGTTCACACACCCTTGACCTGGGCCGACGCAGGAATAACCGATACATCCGGTTGGATGTTCCTTGGTGAGGACGCAACACTTGGAACAGAGGTGTACTTGATGCTATCAGATGCCTCAAACGAATTGTACCTTGTCGATTANAATCCGGCAACAGAGACTTTGTCCATGAGAGCAAATCCGTTGGTTACACTCTCAAGCGAGGCTGATTTCGAAGATTTAGCCGTATGCGACTACGATGGACTGAATGCATTCATACTCGCCGAAGAATCAATTCCTTCCCTACAATTCTTTGATGGCGAGGGAGGTCAGATCACCCGATTGGTTCCTGAAAACTCTACCTTTACAACGGCTGGTGATTACGCAATTCTTCCTTCAGCCATATCGGATATCGAAACCAACAAAGGTTTCGAGAGCGTTGCATGCCACGGTAACCATCTCTACACGATGACTCAATCCTCGTTGAGCACACCCGGTTCAACCGAGCAATGGATACGAATACTCGACATCAACATTGATACCATGACACTCGAGGGTCAGTATCTTTACCCAGTCGAATTGACCGATGGAGCATACTCTCGTGGAGGGAAAATGGACAAAGTTACTTCGATGGTCGCCATAGGTGAAGGTGAACTTCTCGTAATTGAACGAGATTCGTCAATTGGTAATTTGGCGAGTAAGTGGGTGTTTCGAGTTGATTTATCTCAAGGAACAAACCTCATGGATTTGGATGAAAGTATGCGGGCTTCGGGTATCCTCGAACAAATGAGTATGAACGAGTTCACTGAAATTGAAGTCGACACACCCGATGTTGATCTCTCTCAAACCTTGGTCGATGACCGCATCCTCATAAACGAACTCGCCAGCAAAGTCTCCCTTGGGCCCTCAAACCCATATTTGGACGGTGCTACAGACTCTGATTACATCGAATTGTACAACCCAACCAATGCAGATATCGATCTCTCTGGTTGGCGTATATACGATGACATTAGCAAAGCATACACCTTCCCGGACGGTTCGAGTATCGGGCCGATGTCCTATCTCTTGTTGTTCGCTGATGACACGAACGATGGAACGCAAGATTGGGATGTAACCATCGATGAAAATGGAGCCCATCACCTTCCAATCAAATTGTCATCAGGAGGCGAGAGTGTAACCTTGGAAGACAACAATCAGGTCGTTGTTGAAAACATTATCTTCCCTGCATTAAGCCAAGACACCTCCTATGGCCGCTTGATAACGGCCTCTTCTGTCTTCGGAGTCACTGAACTGACTCCACTCGAGGAGAACGTGGAATACGTTGGAGGCGAAGGTGGCCCATCGGCTGCCAGTCAAGGAATCAAACCCGTGCTAAAATCTCCCTTTGTTGAATTGGGTGATCGATACGGTGCAAAGCCAGAAGCGCTAACCATTGTTGCGGGTTCAATCCAGGGAGCATTCATTTCTGGCATTACCTCTGATTTGTCTTTGAACCCACAGCTCTCTTTGGACGCTGCAGACTACAACGCATTCTCTCAAGGGGATACGGTTAACGAGTCGACAATGAATCAACTCGAAGGAAGTGGGCTCGATTATTGCTCATTCCATGATGCGTTCGCTTTTGCCAACGACGGAGGCGAAGTGTTCCTCGTCGATGCCAATGATGGTCAAGTCTTGGACGTATACAGTCTAGCGAATGCTGATTTTGAAGGAGTCACATGCGATGATGAAGGAAGAATTTATGTCGCTAATGAAGCAACAACCCAAATCCATGTGCTTGAATACGCTACCGATTTTAGTCTCATTGGAACATTGAATCTTGAGAATCTATCCGTGGATTTGGATGATGGTAAAGGATTGGAATCTGTGAGTTATGTCGCATCTTCCCAAGCCCCGCCTTTGTGGCCAGCATCGACCGAAGGTTACCTGATCGCCGGCAGTCAAGATGCCACTGCAATCAGCGTTTATTCCATACCGGCTGGCATGAGTGGCGAGTTGAGTGTACAAGCCGTAGCATCAATCGAACTCACTCTTGACGACGTTGCTGGACTGGATGTTGCGAATAATCACATCTTTTCATTGCACGATAGTCATGATACTGTTCAAGTTCATGATTTGGAAGGGAATTTCATCGCATCTTATGCGACACCGTCAACACTCGAGAATACCGAGGGTATCGATGTACAATTTGATTGCATGAGCCAAACAATGGAGGTTGCATTTGCAGATGATGAATTTAGTGACTTCTTCATTGCAACGCTTGGCGGTTCGATATGTGTATCGCAAACGACAACAGAAATCGAGCTTTTCGATTTCATCGAAGAACAACCTCCGTTTGAATTCGATATGACCGGCGAATTGCGATTAGGGATACTCACCGATGCAGGTGCCAGTGCGACAAGCATACCCTTCGGCTTTATCGAGATTAGGCTCCATCCTCTCGACGGTAGTGATGAAGACGGATACAATCCATTCCCCTGGCCAGTTATGGCCCTTTACATGCCGGATGGAATTACTTCTTACACTGTTGATGGTGAAATGTACCTCATTACTGGTAACGAAGGCGATCTGCGCGATTATCGATACTTCAACAGTTCATCCGGAATGAATGTCATTGGACATAATGAGGAAATTCGAATTGCATCGACAACCCTTGACCCGATGCGATTCCCAGACGCAAGTTCTATGCAACAAATGAGCCAGCTCGGTCGCCTCAATGTTCCGAACAATTGCGGTGATACTGATGACGATGGTGACCTTGACTACATCTGTGCTGTTGGTGCCCGTTCTTTTTCCATCTGGACCACAGATATGGAAATGGTTTGGGACAGTGGCCACGACCTTTCGTACTATTCAACGAAAAATGGACAGCATCGAATTGATGAAATGAATTCTCGAGACGACAACAAAGGAATCGAACCAGAAGGTGTAAGGGTCGGTGTTATTGATGACAGGACCTATCTTTTCGTTTCCATGGAACGCAGTTTTGGCGTCATGATCTATGACATCTCAAATCCCCATCAACCTACTTTCCAACAATGGATTCAAGTTGACGGTGCAACAAATCCAGAAGACATGGAATTCATCCCGGCTGAGATATCACCTACGTCATCTCCGTTGCTTGTTGTAGCAAACGAGGATTCTGGAACTGTCGGCATTTGGGAGTTAGCCCTCTTGTAGATCGAGTCTAAGGCATTCGTTGTCAATCAATACTACCTCGTGGCGTGAGTATCTCTCTGTCGAATCGATTTACATACCGAGTGGTTTCCAAACGGCATGGGTTCAGACTCACAAGAAAACGATTTATCTGTGATTGTTCTAGCCGCATCATGAGTTCGAAAGAAATTTTTTCTGATAAGGATCCATTTGACAGGATCAAAAGAGGGATTGGAGCGATATTAATCTTCATAGGCATTTTTTTAGCAATTCACGTCACCTCATTTCTCAGCATAATGCAGATGAAATATGATGATGAGGCAATAGTCGATGGTGAATTAGAGGAAGATGATAAGCCAAATCCTTGTATTTGGGGCGAAGATTATAATGCTGAACTTTGCTTTGATGAGACAAAATCTGCATTGCTTATGGCAAAATTTCTTCAAATAATATTCTATTCTATTCCGATTATTGGCTTAATTGATATTTACATCGGTATAGATAACTTGTCAAATGCGAAAGAAAAGAAACAAACAGACTCAGAAGAAGGTGAGGTTTCTCAACCAGAGTTACTGATTTCCGATACCGCAGAAGTGCTCGAAACTACAGAGAACCTAGGCAATAATGACGATTCAGGCCCAACCAGTATCGGCGGAAGTGAAGATTCATCTTATGATTCAATCTTCGATGGAGTGGTTATTGTTGTGCTAGTTTTCCTGAGTTTTATTGTCTACAGAACCATTCTGTGAATAAACTCAAAAGGTTCAGACTCACAAGCATTTGAACCTGTTAGGGTTTGGACGACATGCGTTTAGAATCACAAGTTCTACCAAGAAATCTTGATATTCCTCATAGGATTAAGTAAGCCCATGGGAAGAAACCTTTCTGCGTTATTTCTATGCCTGCTCATGATTGCAAGTTCTCTTGCTGGATGCATGGGTAATGATGATTCTGCAGTTACAGAACTGGAGGATGAAATCACGATGCAAGATGAAAAAATTGCAGATCTTGAAGCCGAAGTTGCAACATTAACGACGCAGCACCAAGATGCAGTGGCTGAATTAGCCACTGTTCAATCCACCTTGCAAACCACACAAACAAGTTTGGATTCTGCTGAAGCCAATGCAAGCATGCATCAAGCAGAAATCTCTTCTCTTGAAGGAGAGCGAGACATGGCACAAGCTGAAATCAGCATGCTCCATGAATTGATGAGCAACATGAGCGATCAGTCGAACGAAACCATCGAAGGCATGGTATTGCAAATTGCAGAACTCAATCAACACATGAGTAACCTTTCGTCGATGTTGAACGAATCGTACGATCGACACCAAGAGAATGCCACCTTGGTGAGCCAACTGACTGTAGAACGCGACAATCTCCAAGTCGCCATCGAGCAGACCAACACCACCATTGCGTCGCTGCTAAATACGTACAGTACAGTGATGTTAACCGATATAGCTGAAATGAATTACTCCCCATATTGTCAGGGAATATCGAAAGAATTGAGCCAAGGTTTGGATAATGGTGATGGTAACGGTACTGCTGCAGACGGGCAGTTACATGTTGATGAAGTAGATTCAATTGATCAGATTTGTGCTCAAATTCACATGCTCACGGAAATCTACAGCCAAAGTAACGAAGGTTATCCCTCCGATCTCACAGCAGCTGGTGGCACCCTATTTTTCGTAGCCGACGACGGAATCAACGGGTTCGAGTTGTGGAAGAGCGATGGAACGACCTTAGGCACGGTGATGGTCAAGGACATCAACAGCGGAAGTGACAGCGGTTACCCCATGTATCTCACTGCCGTTGGAAACACTCTCTTCTTTGAGGCAAACGACGGGTACAATGGCAGAGCATTGTGGAAGTCAGACGGTACCGCTTCCGGCACGGTACTCGTCGCCGACCCTTACAGTGCGTCGGACGGTAGCTCACCACTAGATCTGCTGACGGCTGTAGGGAACACTCTCTTTTTCAGGGCATACACTACGACAAATGGAGTCGAATTGTGGAAGAGCGATGGAACATCCACGGGCACGGTGATGGTCAAGGATATCAACAGTGGAAGTAGCGGGAGTTATCCCGCGAAATTCACAGCCGTTGGTACCACCATCTATTTCTCAGCCAGCGACGGATTAAATGGTCAAGAATTGTGGAAGAGTGATGGAACGGCTTCAGGCACAGTCATGGTCAAGGACATCAATAGCGGAAGTAGCAGCAGTTCTCCCTCCGAGCTCACAGCTGTCGGAAACACCCTCTATTTCTCAGCCATCGACGGATTAAATGGTCAAGAATTGTGGAAGAGCGAGGGGGCCTCCTCAAACACGGTCTTGGTCAAAGATATCTGGACCGGGAGTACCGGTGGGGGTCCTAACCTTCTCACAGCCATTGGAGGCAGCCTCTATTTTTCAGCCAACGACGGAATCAACGGAACCGAATTGTGGAAGAGCGATGGAAATTCCTCAGGCACGGTGATGGTTAAGGATATCTACAGCGGAAGTAGCAGTAGTTCTATCGGTGAACTCACAGCCATTGGAAGCACGCTATATTTCAGAGCCAATGACGGAATCCACCAAATAGAATTGTGGAAGAGCGATGGAACGATGTCAGGCACTGTGATGGTCACTGATATCAACATCAACAACAACAACGGTGACGCTTATCAAGGTCACGGTTACCCTAGTCTTATCACATCCGTTGGTGACACAATCTACTTCAAAGCCTACGACGGAATCCACGGAACCGAATTGTGGAAGAGCGATGGAACTGCCGCAGGCACCTTGATAGTGAAGGATATTTCCCCCGGAGATAGTAGTGATAGTAGTTATTTACTCAGGGAACTCACACCCGTTGGTAACGCTATCTACTTCGTAGCCCAAACTGAAAACGGTCTAATAATTGGTGATACCAACGAGGGAGAATTATGGGTCTATTTACTCTAAAAACTCAATATCATCCACGTTCCTGTCGCCTTAGTGGTCTCACAAGAGTTTGAACTAACCTAGGTTTGGACGACATGGTATCCGCATTGGTCATAATTTGAAAGCAACTGAAACATCTGTTGTCAGGCGTTTGTCATCGTACGCACGTCTTTCTTCATGATTCATGTCTCCACAAGCCAATGCTGCATCAAGAACCTCGGTAACTGCCTCAGGGTGGTATTGCACTGTATGGATTGGAAGCGTTGGGTGCTTGCAAGCAGCGATTTTACAATGCT
>NZVG01000013.1 GCA_002698145.1 Methanobacteriota archaeon
CCATATTTTTTAATCGATTTTTCAACTTTTAACAAGTCTTCAAAATCACTCACATTTTCTTTGTCTATAAAAATAGTGATCGGTTTAATTCCTCCAAAATGACTATCAAAAAAAGCTGTTTGCTGATACATCTTTGACTTTTTATTAATTTCATCAGTTAGGTAATTATCTATTTGAACATTAGCCGCGCCGTACAAACCAAAGGATATCAGAATAAACATAAAAAAATGAAAAGACATAGATCTTTGACCATTTTTCAAAAAACTTATAAGAGTATCTGTAAGTTGCTGAATTACTTTCACAGTATTTGATTCGTTAAAGTTCTTATCTATACTTATAGCATAAACCAACATAGCAATAAAAAGTGTAAAGACAACGCCTACAGACGTGATTAATCCAAAACGAAGTATTGGCACAATATCATTTACCAAAAATGTCAAAAAGCTCATAGCTGTGGTTATAGAAGTCAAAGTAACAGCCTTGCCGACGGCATCCATTCTCGTTAGGAAGAAAACATCTTTAGATGAGGTAATATTGGATTGTTTGTTAGTTAAATGCATTATGTCCGAAAGGCATACAATAAATAAGATTGCAGGAGTAATTATCATTACCAATTCTATGCCTCCAAACAAAGCCTGAGAGAATCCTAGGCTAACCACTATACTAGCGATAACACTAAAGACCGTTAACACAACTAACTTCAGGTTTTTTGTAATGAATAACAAAAACAAAAAGCATAAAAATCCACTAACTAAAGTAAGTATTATAAATTCTTGAATGACTTTCTTACCAAAATATAGTTCACTGGGAGAACGGCCACTGACAAACACTTCAGACATATTTTCATTCAAATCTGTTTCATATAAAGATTTTATGAAAATTTGACTATCATCTTTGCTTAGATCTGGAACATTTTCAACTAAGAAAAGCAACTTTTTACCATCAGAAGATATGAAGTTATTTTTATTGGCGTCTATTTTTTTAAAAGACTTTATGTAGGATTCTTTATCACTTACATTCAATACTTTTTTTGAAATTGGAAACAAGCCCAAATTTATAATTTGACGTTCATTAACAAGACTAAAAACACGCTTAACATAATCTGACTTTTTCAGGGATTTATGAAAATCCGTAACATCTAACATGTCTTGATAGCTTAAACTATCCTCAAATGAAAGTCCAAAAAAAACTAGATTATTATCATCTAAAATATTGATATCTACATTAGCAGCTTCTAATTCGTTGATTATCCTCTCTGAGTCAAAATAAATATTTGCGTCAAGTAGTTGCTTAAAACAAAACACAACTAAAATTAAACTGACAATTGACAGAAGGTATTTAAACCGCCAAATAAATAAAAACATATCTATTTTTTTAAACTAGAAAGACCTCCATCGATGTGTAAAGTCTGTCCTGTAATCCAAGAAGATTTATCTGACAATAAGAATGAAATAGCATCCGATATATTCTTGGGCTGACCAACCTTTTGTAAAGGATGACGAGTATTCATTTGCTCCACCTGAGTATCTGTTCTGAACAAACGAGAAGACAACTTAGTTTGAACTACAGATGGTGCAATACAATTTACTCTAACCTTTGGTGACCATTCAGCAGCAAGTGAACGACAAAGTCCTTCTATAGCAGATTTAAACATAGAAATAGAAGCATGATAAGGCATTCCTACAGAAGCTGCAACAGAACTAATAAAGACAACCGATGAATCCATAGCAAATTGTTTATGGTAATGCTTTAATGTTTTTATCAAACCCAATACATTTATCTCATAATCTGTCTGAAAATCTGTTAGCTTCAAACTTGAAAAAGGTTTAAGGTTTATTGAGCCAGGAAAATAGACTAATCCATTGATTTCTCCTTCAATTTGAGGATAGCTTTCCTCATTTTGAACATCAATTTGGTGTTGATTAGGTAAGGTTGGCGTTGAAGTTAGTTCGATAAATTCAAATTCAGAATTTGAGTTTTCTACAAGAAAACGAGCGATGTCGCTTGAAGAACCAATTAATAATATTTTCATCTTTTTTTTGCAAAGTTATACATTTTTGTATAATTTTACGTCATCAAACTTATACAAAATGAAAAAAGTTCATGTTATTCGTAGAGAAAGATTTAATGCCGCGCATAGATTATTTAATCCAAATTGGTCAAATGAAAAAAATGAAGCTATATTTGGAAAGTGTGCCAATAAAAATTGGCACGGTCACAATTACACTCTTTTTGTTAATGTAGTCGGGGAAGTTGATGAAGAAACTGGATATGTAATTGATTTAAAAAAACTGAGCGAAATAATAAAAGTAAGGATAATTGATAAAATGGACCATAAAAATTTAAATCTAGAAGTGGATTTCATGAATGATAAAATCACTACAGCAGAAAACATCGCTATAAAAATTTATGAAGAATTAGAAAAAGACATACAATCTACAGGCAATAATCTTTACAGCGTAAAATTGTATGAAACAGAAAATAACTATGTAGAATATTATGGAAAATAAGAAAATTATGAATAGCTCATCTACTCAAATAATAGAATTAAATCCTGAACTTAGAAACATAGGCTTTGCGGACGGAGTAAACATCAATGGTGTATTAACCGATGAACAAAAACTTGAAATGATTGAAAAAGCAGCCATTAAGTTTGGTGAATTTTTAGATGCTTTGGGTTGTGATTGGAAAAATGACCCAAATTCTATGGATACACCAAAACGGGTTGCCAAAGCTTATGTTAATGACCTATGGTCTGGACGATACAATGCTTTTCCAAAAATCACAACATTTCCTAATCACGAATACGACGGCATTATTTTTGAGGGTAATATTCCTATTATATCTATGTGTTCACACCACCATCAAACTATAATGGGGAAAGCACACATTGCATATATTCCTCAAATAAACCAAAAAATCATTGGCTTAAGCAAATTAAATAGAATTGTTGAACACTATGCTCGCAGAGGAGCTATTCAAGAAAACCTTACCGTTCGAATACACGACGCTATTAATAAAATTGTTGAAAACAATAAGGGAGTTGCCGTCATGATTGAGGCCTCACACAACTGCGTACAATGTAGAGGCGTAGGCCATCAAGGAACATCTATGAAAACCTCTAAATTAACTGGAGAATTCATTGAATCGAATAAAACAAGAAACGAATTCTATGAATTCGTAAAATCATAAAACGTTTTGAGCAAAATTTCAGTCATAGGAAGTGGTTTTTCAGGATTAAGCACTGCTGCTTTTCTTGCTAAAAATGGACATCAAGTTAACGTCTTTGAAAAAAATGCAAGTATTGGTGGTCGTGCTAGACAATTTGAAGCTAAAGGCTATAAATTCGATATGGGACCAAGCTGGTATTGGATGGCAGATGTATTCGACAAATTTTTTGCTCAATTTGGTAAAAAAACAAGTGAATACTTTGAGCTCATTCAGTTAGATCCCGGTTTTCAAATCATCTTCGACAAAGAAAAAACAATTAAACTTTCTTCAGAATGGTCAGAAGTTTGTAAAATGTTCGAAAATTTTGAAAAGGGTTCATCTAAAAAGTTAGAAGAATTCATGAAAGAAGCCGAGTTTAAATATGACTTCGGCATCAATAAGTTAGTTTATGAGCCCGGCTTATCTCTATTTGAGGTGTGTAGGCCAGAATTATTTGCTAATATATTTAAGCTACAAGTATTTACTTCTTACAGAAAACATGTAGCTAAATTTTTCAAAAATCCATACCTAAAATCATTATTAGAGTTTCCAGTATTATTTTTAGGCACAGCTCCAAGTCAAACCCCAGCGTTATATAGTCTTATGTCCTATTCAGGTATCAAAAAAGGCACTTTCTACCCAATGGGAGGCTTTGGGAAAGTCATCGATGCCTTCAAAGAAATATGCTTAGAACAAGGCGTTGAATTTCACACCAATGAAGCTGTTCAATCCGTCAATATTGTCGATAAAAATATCCAATCAATCTTAACAGATAAAAGAATATTTGAAACAGATATATTAGTCGGCTCTGCTGATTATAATCACGTAGATAGTAAATTACTACCACCAAAATATAGAAACTACAACAATAGTTATTGGGAGAAAAGAACCTTCTCTCCATCAAGCTTATTGTTTTATGTTGGCGTAAATAAAAAACTTAACAAACTCATTCATCACAATTTATTTTTTGATGAAGATATTGAGCAACATACCAATGAAATTTATACTGATCCAAAGTGGCCTAAAAGACCCCTGTTCTACGTCTGCTGCCCTTCTAAAACAGATCCAAGTGTTGCTCCTAAAGGCAAAGAAAACATCTTCTTCTTAATGCCCATTGCACCAGGGCTTAAAGATAGTGAAAGCGTCAGAGACAAATACTTTGACATAATGCTCAAGCGTCTTGAAAAATACACTGGACAGTCCATTAAGGAACACATTGAGTATAATAGAAGTTATTGCGTTAACGATTTCGTAAATGACTATAATGCTTATAAAGGTAACGCATATGGTTTAGCAAACACACTACTTCAAACTGCAAATTTTAAGCCTAAAATTATTAACAAAAAAATAAATAACTTATTCTACACAGGTCAATTGACAGTCCCCGGGCCCGGCGTGCCTCCATCCATTATTTCAGGGCAAGTAGTTGCAAAACACATTGTAGAATCTAACCTAATCTAATTATGAAATATATTTTTGATAATGTCTCTGAGAAATGCAGCAAGCTAACAACAATAGCTTACAGTACAAGCTTTAGCTTTGGCATTAAAGCTCTAGACAAAAGATTACATGCTCCTATTTATGCTATCTACGGGTTTGTTCGTTTTGCTGATGAAATAGTTGACACCTTTCATGACTATGATAAACACCGTTTATTTGATAAATTTAAGGAGGACACTGTAGATGCTATTGAATCTAAGATTAGCTTGAATCCCATCTTAAATAGTTTCCAAAAAGTAGTACACGATTATAATATTGAATGGGCACTTATTAATACTTTCTTAGATAGCATGGAAATGGATTTGGATGATTTGCAAACCTATGACACAGATAAATACAATAAATACATATTAGGTTCAGCAGAAGTAGTTGGTCTAATGTGCTTAAAAGTCTTTGTAGAAGGCAATGAAGAACAATATAAAGCTCTTAAACCTAGTGCTATGAGTTTAGGTTCAGCTTTCCAAAAAGTTAATTTTCTAAGAGATGCTAATAGTGACTTCTCCTTCCTTGGGAGAACCTATTTTCCAGGAGTTAATATGGTAAATTTTACAGAACTAGATAAACAAAAAATAGAAGAAGATATAGAAATTGATTTTGCGGAAGCTCTTGATGGAATCAAAAAATTACCTTTTAGTTCTAGAGGTGGAGTTTATTTAGCCTACATTTATTACTACAACTTATTTCGTAAAATTAAATCTCTCCCATCTTCAAGAATTCTAGAAGAACGAATTAGAATTCCTAATTCTAATAAAATCAGTTTAATGTTACAATCTATTGTTAAAAATCAATTAAACTTAATATGAAATACTGGATTATTATTGCCGTATTTTTCTGTTTTTCAAATATTCAAGCACAAGGACTCAGCCTGGATAAAATTAGAGCCTTGTACATAGAAGCCTCATTCGAAGAAGAAAAGACTAATAAACTTTATGAGGTAACAAAAAATAGCTTAATTAAAACAGACTATAAACGATTTGCATACCACGCCATCTCTATTCTGCTAAAGAGTAAATTCACCATAAACCCTTTTGATAAGATAAAGACATTTAAAGAAGGAAAAGAAAAATTAGAAAAGGTAATTAACAAATACCCACATGATATTGAGCTAAGATTTTTACGATTTTGTGTACAAAATGACACCCCTAAAATTATAAACTATAAAGAAAATATGCAAGAAGACAGTCAATTGATTAAGAATAATATTTCAAAAAGCTCTAATGAGCTTCAACAGTTTATATTACCAATTTTCAGAACATTAAATGATGGAAGAACAAGTTATTCTAGTAGATAAAAAAGATAATGTTATTGGAAAAGCTGGCAAATTAGAAGCGCACCAAAAAGGGCTTTTACATCGAGCCTTATCTGTTTTTATTTTCAATAGTAAAGGTGAAATGTTAATTCAGCAACGAGCACCACATAAATATCATACTCCATTTCTTTGGAGTAATACTGCCTGCAGCCATCCAAGAATAAATGAATTGGTTAAACATGCGGCAGAAAGAAGACTTAAAGAAGAAATGAGTATAGAGTGTGATTTGTATTATGCTTTTAATTTTTTATATAACGCAAAATTTGACAATCATCTTATTGAAAATGAGTTAGATCATGTTTTTATTGGTTTTTGTGATGAAATACCCAAGCCAAATCCTTCTGAAGTTAAAAATTATCGGTACATAAATTCCTATGATTTGATGAATGAAATAAATGAAAATCCTAATATATTTACTCCTTGGTTTAAAATCTGTTTTGATAAAGTTTTAAAATTAAAATCAATTTTTGAAAAAAAAGTTTTAGTCACTTAATATTAAATTTATGAGTTTATTATTAAAAATTTTGATAATTATAGTTACATTTTGGATGATGGAATTTATTGCTTGGGCAACTCACAAGTATATTATGCACGGATTCCTCTGGAATCTTCATAAAGATCATCATCAAATTAATAAAGATAAAATATTAGAAAACAATGATACTTTCTTTCTTATTTTCGCTATTCCGGGTGCAACGTTTATGATTTTAGGCTCTAGCCTTTTGTATATTGGTATTGGAATCACTTTATATGGATTCGCCTATTTTATAGTTCATGAAATCTTTATCCATCAACGAATTANAATTTTTAANCGNACAANAATAAAATATTTCAAGGNAATAAGNAANGCNCATAAAATTCATCANAAAAGTCNANNAAAAGANAACGGNACATGTTTTGGGATGTTAATTGTTCCACTAAAATATTGGAAACAAGCTTAAACATAAGCTTTAATTAATTGTTTACAATGAATAAATACTTATTTTTACTAGTAGCTCTTATTTCTTGTAACACACAAAATTTTTTGATTTCATCAACTTATCAACATTGGACGGGGGGAAGACCGGAAACTGGTAGCGGTACAAATTATAAATTCAAATTAATTGCTCCTGACAATGAATTATCTTTTAAAATAGAATCTTTAAAAGCACATCAAAGAGTCTTAAAATTTAATTTATCTCCTGAAAAGTATGAAAAAGGTGATACAATAATGATATTTGCATATAAAAGTGAAGAAGATTGGCACTCAAATAACGTATGTGAAATTCAATATCAATTAAAAAATAAAAAACATATCTTTTTTCCAAAGAAATTAAAAGAAATTGATCGACTCTTATACCCATAAATTATCAAAGACTTATATATTTACAGAACTATAAATAATATTAAATCTTTTAATCAATTTAGTGTAGCCAATTGAAAAGAAAGCGATTATCTTTGTAAATTATGAAAAATAAAAAGGTTGTTTTAATGATTTTAGATGGATGGGGGCACGGAGATAAAACTAAATCAAATGCTATTTATAATGCTAACACACCTTTTATAGATTCACTTTACAGTAAATACCCCAATTCTGAAATAGAAACTGATGGCTTGGCAGTAGGATTGCCAAAAGGACAAATGGGGAACTCTGAAGTTGGACATCTCAATATTGGTGCAGGACGAATTGTTTATCAAGACCTAGCTAAAATCAATAAAGCATGTGCTGAAAATTCTCTTGAGCAAATGCCAAACTTACAAGCCTCCTTTGACTTTGCTAAAAACCATAATAAAGCTTTACATCTAATAGGACTCGTTTCGGATGGTGGTATCCATTCCCATTCACAACACCTATTCGAATTATGTCGTTTAGCGCAAAAAGCAGGAGTAAAAGAAGTCTATGTTCATGCCTTTACCGATGGTAGAGACACCGACCCAAAAAGTGGCAAAAGATTTTTAGAAGAATTAGAAAACAACCTTTATGGTGCAAAGATAGCTTCAGTCTGTGGCAGGTATTACTCCATGGACAGAGATAATCGCTGGGATCGGATAAAACTAGCTTACGATCTATTAACAAAAGGTCAAGGAAAACCCACACTAGATATAGTACAGAGTATTCAAAATTTTTATGACGATGGTGTTACAGATGAATTTATAAAACCAATAGTTTGTGTCAATGATAAGAATGAACCCGTAGCAACNATCAAAAACGGTGATGCTGTCATCTGTTTTAATTTCAGAACNGATAGATGTAGAGAAATCACTANTGTACTGACTCAAGAAGATAAGTCTGANTTTGAAATGCATACTTTAGACTTACANTATACCANTATGACGATGTACGATAAAAATTTCAAAAACGTAAANGTCATATTTGAAAAAGACAACCTCAANAATACACTNGGACAAGTCATTGCCGAAAATGGATTGAANCAAATACGTATTGCNGAAACAGAAAAATACCCGCACGTTACTTTCTTTTTCTCTGGNGGTAGAGAAGCCGAATTTGAAGGAGAAAANCGACTGATNGCAAACTCTCCAAAAGTCGCTACTTATGACTTACAACCAGAGATGAGTGCTCATGAAGTCGTAGCTAAAATAGTCCCTGAGCTAGAACATGCTAGGGCCGACTTTATATGTCTTAATTTTGCCAACCCTGATATGGTAGGACATACTGGTGATTATAACGCCATCATCAAAGCTGTAGAAACAGTAGATCAATGTACTAAAGAAGTTGTTGAAGCAGGTCTAAAAAGCGATTATGCCTTTATCATTATTGCCGACCATGGCAATGCCGACTTTGCTATTAATGCTGACGGTAGTCCTAACACAGCACATACCACTAACCTAGTGCCATGCTTTTTATTGAATACCGATTACACGCATTTAAACGACGGAAAACTGGGCGATATTGCCCCAACAATACTAAACATTATGGGAGTAGACATCCCAAAAGAAATGACAGGAAATAGTCTCGTATAATTATGGAACATATTAAGAAATACATTCAAGAACACAAAGACCGATTCGTTGAGGAATTAATGGATTTACTTAGAATTCCTTCCATTAGTGCAGACCCAGCTTACAGCCAAGATGTGAACGCTTGTGCCGAATCCGTCAAAGACCATTTAGTCAAAGCTGGTGCCGACAAGGTAGAAATATGCCCAACTAAAGGATACCCAATTGTGTATGGTGAAAAAATCATTGACCCTCAGCTCCCTACTGTTTTAGTCTATGGTCATTACGATGTTCAACCTGCCGACCCCTTAGAGCTTTGGGAAAGCGGCCCTTTCGAACCCGTTATTAAGACTACAGATATACACCCAGACGGTGCTATTTTTGCTCGTGGAGCATGCGATGATAAAGGACAAATGTTTATGCACGTCAAAGCATTTGAGTTGATGATGCAAACCAACTCTTTAGCCTGTAATGTCAAGTTTATGATTGAAGGTGAAGAAGAAGTTGGTTCTGATAATTTGGGTGATTTTGTTAAGGCCAACAAAACACGTCTTAAGTGCGATGCTATTCTCATTTCAGATACAGGAATCATTGCTAACGACACGCCATCCATCACTACGGGTCTTAAAGGGTTGAGCTATGTAGAAGTAGAAGTTACGGGGCCAAATCGAGATTTACACTCTGGCTTATATGGTGGTGCTGTTGCCAACCCCATCAATATTTTATGTGAGATGATAGCATCTATGAAAGATGAGAATAACCACATCAGCATACCTGGGTTTTATGATAAAGTGGTCGATTTATCTTCCCAAGAGAGAGCCGATATGGCAAGAGCTCCCTTTTCTTTAGAACACTATAAAAAGGCCTTAGACCTTAGCGATGTTCATGGCGAAGAAGGTTATACGACTATGGAACGAACAGGCATACGCCCTACCCTTGACGTTAATGGTATATGGGGCGGATATACTGGAGAAGGTGCAAAAACAGTCATTGCCTCCAAAGCATTTGCTAAAATTTCTATGCGTTTAGTTCCTAATCAAAACGATGAAGAAATTACTAAACTATTTGAAGACCATTTCAAAGCTATTGCACCAAAAAGTGTAAAAGTAGAAGTGCGTCCTCATCATGGAGGAGAACCTTATGTAGCACCTACAGATAGTCCAGCTTACTTATCAGCGAGTACTGCTATGGAGGCTACCTATGGCAAAAAGCCCGTACCCGTAAGAAGTGGAGGTAGTATTCCTATTGTAGCTCTATTTGAAAAAGAACTCGGCGTAAAGTCTATTCTTATGGGCTTTGGCTTGGATAGCGACGCTATCCATTCTCCTAATGAGCACTACGGTTTATTTAACTATTTCAAGGGCATAGAAACTATTCCACACTTTTTTGCTAAGTTTAGAGAGTTAAATCAATAATTCTCCAATTCGTATTAGCAGCAACACCATAAGATCATCGCTCTTGACTATCTTCAAATAGTCTTGCATTTAAGGAACGACTGAAATGAAAGAAGCCCAACATACCAACGCCCTAGTCAATGAGACGAGTCCATATTTATTACAGCACGCTAACAATCCTGTGGATTGGTATCCTTGGAATGAAGAAACCCTAGCTAAAGCTCAAAAAGAGGGCAAGTTACTTATCATTAGCATTGGTTATTCGGCCTGTCATTGGTGTCACGTTATGGGGCACGAAAGTTTTGAAGATGAACAAGTGGCACAAGTCATGAATGAGCGTTTCATAAATATCAAAGTAGATAGAGAAGAACGACCAGACATTGACCAAGTTTATATGAATGCCGTTCAACTCATGCAACAGCGTGGAGGCTGGCCACTCAATTGCATAGCCTTGCCCGATGGCAGCCCCGTTTGGGGAGGCACCTATTTCCCTAAGAAACAATGGATAGAACAGATTAATCAAGTTGCCAATTTTTACGAGCAACGCCCACAAGATATGCTAGACTATGCCCAAAAGTTAGCCAAAGGTATACAACAGTCAGAGCTAGTCAGTTACAACAAAGAAAAGCCCAACTTCAGTTGGCAGGATTTGGAAAATACCCTGGAGCCTTGGAGTAAACAATTCGACTACAAAGAGGGAGGTCCTAAGCGAGCACCTAAATTCCCCATTCCCAACAACTACCTTTTTTTGATGCGTTATGCACACCTCAAACAAGACAACAAACTGAGTGAGTACGTTCAGCTAACTTTAGATAAAATGGCTTGGGGCGGCATATACGACCAAGTGGGCGGTGGCTTTGCCCGTTATTCTACAGATAAGCTATGGAAATTGCCCCACTTTGAAAAAATGCTGTACGACAACGCCCAGTTGGTGAGTTTGTATAGCGAAGCCTACACCTGCTATGGCAAAGAAATGTATAAGGACATTGTAGAACAAACTTTAGCCTTTGTTGAAAGGGAGTTGACCCACGACAATGGTGCTTTCTATTCAGCTCTAGATGCCGATAGTGAAGGGCTTGAAGGTAAGTTTTACGTCTGGAAAAAAGAAGAACTCAAAAGCCTTTTGGGGCAAGACTATCCCCTATTTACTAAATACTACAACATCAACCACAAAGGCTTTTGGGAAGAAGGCAATTACATCTTAGTCAAAGACCAAAGCGATGCCGACTTTTGTAAAAAAGAAAATCTAGAGCTAGACGTCTTTCAGCAAAAAGTCAAACACTGGCAAAGCAAATTGTTAGAAGAAAGAGAACAACGCACACGCCCAGCTTTAGACGATAAATCCTTAACCTCTTGGAACGCCCTTATGTGCCAAGCCTATAACGATGCCTACTTAGCTTTTGGCAACAAATACTATTTGCACACTGCCATAAAAAACGCCCGTTTTATTATAGACAAACAATGTCAAAGTGACCATAGTTTGTGGCACAGCTACAAAGACGGACAGTCTTCTATCAATGGTTTTTTAGAAGATTATGCCTTGACCATTTCTGCATTCATACGTTTGTATGAAGCGACATTTGACGAGAAATGGCTCAACAAGGCTAAGGACTTAACAGACTATTGCCACGCTCATTTTTACGATAGTCAGAGCGGTATGTTTTTCTTTACCTCAGACTTAGACGCCCCCCTTGTAGCTCGTAAAATGGAAATTAACGACAACGTCATGCCGGCATCGTCTTCCGTTATGGCGAATAACCTATTTGCTTTAGGACAACTTTTAGACAATAGCGACTATTTGAATATAGCACAACTGCAATTGAACAACATCAAAAACGATATGCCCTCTTACGGTTCAGGCTATTCCAATTGGGCTATCTTGATGCTAAACTATATAGCCCCTTTTTATGAAGTGGCTATTGTTGGAACTCAAGCCATACAAAAAGCCCTAGACTTTAAACAACACTATGCCCCCAACACCTTGCTATTAGGCAGCACGACCGATAGCCCATTACCTTTGTTGCAAAATAAAATGCTGGAAGGGCAAACGACCTTCTACCTTTGCCAAAACAAAAGTTGTCAGTTACCAACTACAGAGCTACCAGCAGTCCTTGACTTAATATAGTAAATACTTTAACTTAGCATTAACGAATTAAACTTAAAACTATGAAACATTTACCACTAGTATTCTATGCCCTTTCTGCATAGGTCTCTCAAGCCGTACACATTCCGATTGTCAAAAACAAGCCAAAGGTTTAGAAGAACAAGAAACAGAAGAAATCAATGATATGATTGACCAGGTTGATAAACAAATCGATAAGGGCATCTTTTTTGGACAAGCAACCAAAACACTAAAATTCAATGAAGAAGGATACACAGTAAGTGTCATCTCAGCTACTTGGGTAGCTGAAGATAAATTGGTGGGTTGTGGGAAAAGAGAAATACAAATTTATTATGGAGAAGTCAGCAGAGAAGAAATTGAAAATAAATTTCTAAAAACTTACTCTTTAAAATGATATTATATCTTATTTTTGGAGTATGACCTACTTCAAAGAAGATCAGCATTTTAGACAAAAACTACTTTGGTTAGTTATCCTTTTTTTTCCAGCATTTTCCTTGTACGGCATCTACCAACAAGTTATGATGGGCAATGTCATTGGCGATAAACCCCTCAGCGATGAGGGTATAATTACCTTTTCCTTACTGGTTGGTTTAGGTTTGCCGGTATTGTTTTGGTTCATGAAGCTCAAGCTAAGAGTTAGTTCTGAAGGATTGCACTATCAGTTTTTTCCCATACACATCAAAGAACGACTGATTCCCTTTGAAGATATCAAAAGCTATAAAGCCCGTACCTACTCGCCCATAAAGGAGTTTGGGGGTTGGGGCATACGCTTTGGTTTTGAGAGCAAGGCCTACAACGTTAGTGGCGATAAAGGTTTGCAAATAGAATTGACTAACGGTAGCAAGGTATTGTTTGGCAGTCAAGAGCACCAAGCCCTAGCAAAGGCTATGAAGAAAGCCCAAAACGCTAGTTAGGGCGGCAGTCTTCTTCTTTACAATGCAAAGGAATAATCTGACGCTTAATAGCCAATTCCTTATAAGCCCAATGCCCAAACCGACTCACTTTTAAAATATAAAAGACAGGAACAAACACCCACAAGAGAGGCAGTCTGACTAGTATTTGCCAGATGCTATTGTAACCGTAAAAGACACGAGAATGTCTATTGATAGATGCTAGTTGTTCTAAACCTTTTTCTTTGGAAATAGCTGAGCCTTCATAAGTTCGTATATCGGCTTGACGGATACTATTGAAGATATCGAAACGATTGAGCAAAGACCCAAAACGTACACACATCGGACACCAAGAATCGATATAGATAATGAATGAACTCATGAAGTACAAAATTAGACAAAAGCGATGTAAACACACCTCAGAGAAAGGCTTTAATTGTACTCGTTTTAAACTAGCAATATTTCACCCATAGGTAGAATAAAATACATACTATCAAAGCCGTTATATTATTCCACAAGATTTTTTTTTAATTTATTTTTCATTTTTATCAATATAATGAATCTAATACTGCCCACAAAACTAATAGCTGAAAAGCAATAAAAAGATGAGTTTTTTCATTGATAGGTTTGATTCATAATTTAATAGGAGAATAAGAAAATTATTTACTAAATTACGACTGACGTTAAGCTTAGGTTAAGTTGTTACTTCTTCACACCCGCCACAAAATCCTTGAGGTAAAAAGGCTCAAAATAGGCTACATCTACAAAGTCTTGGTTTTGAAATTTGTCCTGTGCTAAAGGAATCATATTTGTTGCCGAAGGATAAACGCCCAATTCAAAATGGGCATTAGTATGGGTGAGCACATCTTGACATTTGTCTGCACCATCGCCAAAAAATAATAGGGGTCCTTGTGCCAATTCCTCCGCAAAAGAATCCTCGTCTATGATTTTTGCCACTACTGGACTTGCTTGTGATTTAGTATAAAGCGCACAATAGACTTCCATACGTCTAGCATCGAGCATAGGGCACAATTGTACCTCAGGATACTTGTCTTTCATAGCTTGTGCCATAGCACCCAAAGTAGATACGGCTATCAAAGGCACATCACTAGCATAACACAAACCCTTGGCAGTAGATACGCCTATTCGGAGTCCAGTATAAGAACCCGGTCCTGAACTTACGGCAATGGCGTCCAAGTCAGATACCTTGAACCCCTCTTGTTGTAAAAGTTGTTCTATAAATATGGTGAGTTGTTCGGAATGAGAATACTGTTCTGAAACTTCTTCTTTGACAGCCACTAAATGACCGTCCCTAGCTAAAGCTACCGAACAGCTTTTAGTAGCCGTTTCTATGGCTAGTATACAAGTCATATTAGTTACTGCTTACTGAAAATGAAATGCCTGAGCCTTTGGAAGATGATGACTCATCGTTGACGATAAATGAACCGTCATTGAGTAATCGTGAAACTGCACTATACGGACCTTTGACAACAGACATACTATCGCTAACACCCGAAAGTATCTGTATGTATTCATCGTCTTGAATCCCCGTTTTAACTACTACCATCTTAACGGTAGCGCCTTGCACTTCAAAGACACATTCTAGCTTATCGTCTCCCCCAGCTGTATCTTTACGAGTTGTTACGGCTTGTATGGGCAAAGACAATACGTCTTTGACATGTTCAGATTGTATATCCACAGTAGCTGTCATACCGGGTCTGAAACTGACAGAATCAATAATCCTTACTTTGACTTCAAAGTTAGTCACTTGGTCAGCACTAGAGCCTGTTATATTAGCCGAATTGGCAATTTCAGAAACTAAGCCTTTGTATTTCTCTCCTAGAAAAGCATCTACTTCAATAAGGGCTGTATCGCCCAAACTTACGCTATTGATATCGTTCTCATTGACCTCAACAGCTACTTCCATAAGGTTCAAATTAGCTAGACGCAACAACTCCGTTCCTGCCATTTGAGCTGTTCCTACCACTCGCTCACCCAACTCTACATTGAGGTGTGAAATAGTACCACCAATAGGAGCGTAGATATTAGTCTTATTCAAATTTTCTTGAGCTTCTCTTAAAGAGGCTTGAGCGCTACTAACTGCATATTCTCCATCTTCTACATTGAGCTGAGCTACCGTATAGGAGGCTTGTATTTTTTCAAATTCAGATTTAGAAATAGTACCGTTATCGTAGAGTGATTTGTTTCTGTTAAAGTTGGCCTCACTTTCTATCAATTGGGCTTTGGCTTTGGCAAGTGCTGACTTAGAAGTGTTCAAAGCGGCTTGACTTCTTTCCAACATAGATTGGTAGGTGTCAGGCTTTATCTTCAACAACAAATCGCCCTTTTCTACTTGGTCGCCTTCCATAATGTAAAGCTGTACAATCTCACCAGAAACATCAGGCGATATCTTAACTTCTACTTCTGGCTGAATCTTACCACTTGCCGAAACCGTTTGTACTATGGTTCTCTTTTGCACATTAGTAGTTTGCACATTAATACCGTCTTCAGAAGATATCCAACCTACCCATTTAGCAATGAGTAATAGTAGTCCCAGAGCAAATAAAGAGATACCAAAAATTCGCATCAAATGATTTTCTTGTTTTCTACTGAAATAGAA
>NZVG01000014.1 GCA_002698145.1 Methanobacteriota archaeon
CCCGCCATTCTCGACATTCTTGAGACAGATGGTATTGATGCGAGATTGCCAGAAGACACAGCTTCCGCTGAACTTCTCAATCAATACCGGGCTTGGTTTGGTTTGGGAGGTACATCATCCAACCTCGGCTACGAGGTGCGATGGTTGCTCGGAGACCCTAAATCCAACCGTTGGGTTGAATTCTGTGAAGATGCCTCAAATCTCGTTTGGTATGATGCAATGCCTCAGCCGGAAGCGTTCACTTCATTCCGAATGGACGCAATTCCAACACAACACAGCGTACCATCGTGCGCATGGCAACTGTCCCGAAAAAAGCGGAAAGGTTCTTTTGACCGTGAAAAAGCAACGCTTGCAGGCTTATCGCAGGAAGAGCGGAAGATGCTTTCTGAGGGGGTTGATGTTGAGCGAAACACTGGAAAGGTCTTCGAAGCATCTCAATTTCGTGGACCTTCGAGACCGGCCATCAGCATGGTCGTTTCAGGAGATACTGCTGAACAATCCATTCAACCGGTTGCACCTGTTACTGTGTTGATTCATGAGGCTACCTTCCTTGACAATGCGTCCGAAAAAGCGGATGCACACCTCCACAGCACTGCTTCTGGTGCCGCCAGAACTGCCATGAAATGCAACGCTCAACATCTCATTCTTACGCACTTTTCTGCACGTCTCCGTGATGTCCAAGAAGCGCTTTCGGAAGCCAAAGAAGTCTTGGGCAGTTCCTGCGGACTTGAATCAGCAAACGATGGAGATCGGGTTCGCATCGATGAAGACGGGCATGCTACCTTCCTCAAAGCCTCTGCAAGTGGTTGGGTTCAGCACAATCTGTCGCATCATTGAAAGAGTAGGAAAAGAAGGGAAGTACATGCATTCGAGGAAAGTTGCTGTCGCTCTTATCCTCATGCTCTGTGTTTCACTCGCACCGCTTGCTTCGAGTACATCCGGACGAGCAGCACCTTCCTGTAGCTCAAAATCAGCAACGGCCTTTGCATCACAAGTCCCCGTCGATGATGGGGAATGTGTGGAACTTTCTCTCGGTCTTCTAACTCCAGGTGACGTCTATGAGGTCACGATTCTGGTCATAGATGACGCCTTGGACGTCCTTGTTTTCGATGAGGCTGGACTTCAGCCATATGTGCTTGGTCAGTCGTATCGCTCATCCTTCCAACAAATTCCATCAACAGAATCTGCGAACGGATCGTATGAGTTCCATTGGAAGGTTCCGTTGTCGATTTCTGAGAAATCTTGGACCATCATCGTCGATAATCTGGCCCACGATGGTGATCAAGGAAACGGTGATCAAGGAGGCGACTTAGGGCGCGTATCAATTACTGTGAACAAATTGACAGATGGGCAATGGACGATGTTCCATGATCTCGTTGGCGTCATTCCTGACGGTCACTTAACCTTGCTCGAAGGGGACGACCTGCGCTTGGAAGAAGGGACTGCTGTTTCGGTAACTGCATGGCCGTTGGAAGGGGTTGGCGACGTTTACCTCCAGACAGAATCGATGAACGCAAATTATCTAGCTGGGCAATCCAATGTTGCGCTTACGGGAGCGTCTCTTCTGGGCGTCGATGGGATTGCATCATTCAATTGGATTGTTTCTTCAGCACTCGCCAATCAACCACTCAAACTTGTTGTTGACAACACCAATGACCCCGATGGTCAAGGTGATGGTTCATCCAACCTTCGAATAACAATTCGCGTTGAACTTGTCCCGGTTATGCAAGCATCGTTTTCTGCAGAAAACCAATCGGTTGTTCTCAACACTGCACTGAATTTTGACGCCAGTTCATCGCCGAACAATCTGCAACAGATTGCTCAGTTTGTTTGGGATTTTGATGCCTCCGTCGATTCCGACAGCGATGGTGATGCAACCAACGATGTTGATGCTACAGGCGTAACCGCATCATCTTCTTGGGCGACACCAGGTGAGAAAACCGTCACACTCACCGTTTCTGGTGCCCTCGGTTTTGACCGCTCGCAATTGAACATCACCGTTTTGGATGCAACAAAACCCGTCGCCCGAATCACGGGCTCTGCAGGTTCCTCAGCAACTCCGTTCTCAGGAGGATGGCGCATTGAACACGGACAGACAATAACGCTCTCATGTGCAACGAGTACCGACAATCATCAAGTTTCAGCATGTTCTTGGTCATTGGATGGAAACCCATTCGGTCAACAGACGACTGCATCGTTTAATTGGTCCGAAACAGGAACCCATGAAGTTGGATTAACCGTGCTGGATGCCAGCGGGAACAGCCAATCCACACTTGTTCAGATACTGGTCACGGATTCAACCATACCGGTCCTTGATTTAGCCATGCGCCAAGCCTTTGCAAATCAAGCAACTGAGGGAGAAGTCACCACCTTTGCCATCGCTGCATCGGATGAATACGACGCAAACGCAGATCTCCGATTCCATTGGGATCTGGATTCACTCGTAGATGAGGATCAGAATGGAAATCCGTTGGACGACCCCGACTACATTGGCTCACGTGTCGACATCGTGTTTGATGCAGTTGGAACAAACACCGTCATCGTTACCGTCTTTGACGCAGCGAACAACACCGATAGCCACACCTTTTCAGTCGTTGTCGCAGAGGCGCAGGTGGTTGAGACAAATTATGCGATCTTCGCAGTCATCATCTTTTTTGGCCTTGTTACGATGTCAATCGCCCTCCTTGGTTACCGACGCTGGCAGGGTTCCATCGCTTTGAAACTCCTCACAGATCGAGGCTTACCGGTGAGCGAAGCGATGGCCCACATGAAGATGATCAAACAAACCCAGCGCTTGCCTCTCTTCGCGAATGCGATTCAACTTTCAGGTCTTGACGCTGCAGAGGGTGTTGTGTCGCAACAGGAACAAGAAATTGCCCGCAAAGAAGCCGAACTCCAGTCGATTTATGGTTCAGAGAATGATATCGAAATGGCTCCACAAGCACAATTCGCTCCACGCATGCAACTTTCAGAAGCCTCGAGTCAAGCTGCGAATGAGGCTGCCGCATTGTTCTTTGACGACGAGCCAAAAGCCCCGACACCGCAATCTGCGCCCGATGAAATCGATGATTTGATGCAGATGACCTCAACTGAGAGAACAACGAAACCCTCTGCATCTGGTATCGATCTCCCTCCATCCAGCGAACCTTCCATCACCGAAGAACAGGAGGTTGAGCATGAGGAAAAACCTCATGGAATGGATGAAAATGTCAATCTCCTCAGAGGAACTTGTACCAATTGTTCACTCCAATTCCAAGTTCCAATGCCAGTTGGCGTTATGGAAGCGATTGTTNTCTGTCCATCGTGTTCCTCAGAGCAACTCTTCCAGCGCTAGAAACACAAACGAGAACTCTGTTCCGTTCAATCAAAACGGGGATGGGTTCAGATATAAGTTCCTCAACCTCTAATCATGGTCGAAGAAGCGATTCGTCTGATTCGACCAGGGTTGCATCAGCCAAAACGAGGACGTTTGGCTGTACTTTTGATTGCCGTCTTGCTCATACCCATCTTCCAGCCTGTTCAAGCAGACGTTTCAGTTGAGCGTGATGACTTCGGTTTGATGGAGAAACTTTCCGACCTCATGGAAGTGCAGGAAGCGAGCGACGANGCTGTAATNGCTGCTGGTTCNTCNACCTCATCCCTTGCACTGGTTGAAGCCGCCAAGCGTGAAAGCAGAGAAGGAGACCCTCTGAATGATTCGACAGAATATCTTACGCAAGCCCAATTAAGAGACACAACTCCGTTGGAACCCGACCATCCTCGTCCTTACGAAATCCTCCTTGATACAAACACACAACCGGACGGTTGGCCAAACAACCTCGTACAGACATTGTTCTCTCTCGAATCTTTTTCAATTACCGACCCTCTCGCTGTAGGCGTCAACACGTACGCACTTTACATCAATTTCTCAAGTCGGGACAATGGTCCGCAGTATGAGAATTGGGAGTATGGAACCTTTACAGGAGAGNTGTTCGTAAACAACAACTTGGTGTTGTTNGAGAATTACATCGACATCGATGGAGATTCAGTCGACGATGTATCGATTTCGTTAACCGTTCTTGGTCTGCTTACATTCAACGAAGGGTTTGGGTTTGAACCCCCGTTCGACCCGTTGAACCCATTGAGCATTCCAAACACGCTTTGGCTAAGGCCAACGTTTCAATGGAAAATTGATTACTTGAATGAGAACGACCCAATTTGGGATGAACTTGCACACATGGAAGTCTCGCTTCTGAAGGGTCTTGCTTTCGATTCTACGATTCAAGAATCGCAATCCTATGCCCTTGTATTGGATACGCGCCTCACTCAGCCACCGAACAATTTCAGAGTTGAGGTTGGAATCCAAGAATTCCGATTCAGCATTTCAAGTACAATTGCCAACATTGGTGGTTTGCTCACGGACTTCTTGACCGGGGGTGCGTTGCCTGCGAATGCTGTTTCCTTAACATCTGTTTCCGCACCNTATTCNATATCCGTACGAAACTCAAACTCGAATGCAGANAACATACAAACAGAATGCGATGAAACCTATTACGANGTGTTCAACGATCATAGTTCCGTAAGCGAATCNCACAAATGTGGTTTTGGCATTGGTATCGGATTCATTCAGTTTGATCAGGTTGACCAAGATGGGCAAGCAGAGATNATTGACATGGGATACATCGATGTTGGATTCCATCCAGANTACGGCTCTAATCTCATTCCGGAAGANGTTGATTTGGTTTTGCGAAACGACAANCTCGGGGACAATACNTTTGACACCGTCGAATTGTACAGTGACGTAGGTGCAGATCTGTGGCTGCACTATTTTGAAGACCGAAGCAATACAATCGANGGTGGGACGTTTGGAAATACGACCGATTCAAAACTCTGGATTCGGGGTCTTCCTTCTGGAACGCTNCCACCAGAGGAGATCAATGCTATCTTTACGATGATTGGAGAGGCCCCAGGCAGTGCGAATCTGCCGGGAGATATACCTGACCGCTTATCCTTCATTATCGCAATAAAGAATTTCTCGGGCGATGTGACAGCCAACGAAAATGATCTCACCCTCCCTGTAAACCCTGCAGCGCCTCCTTCGACGCTTATCATGGTCGCTGGAACTGAACGAATCGATTCTCTTTCATACAATTCAACGTTGCAACGCGGAGGGTATGCGAACGACGTCAGTTCGCTATCCGTACAGGTCGAGAACCTTCCAGAAGTTCTTATTCTCAAGGGAAGTTTCCAGCTTTCTTCAACAGGTATCTCGCGAGTGAATTTCAACAATCCCGANTTGAATACAATCGCTCAATTGCTTGACAATGCTCTGCTGACGTTGGTTGAAGTCGTCCTCGATCTCGGTTCGATTCTCAATGCCCTTCCCGACCTCATTGTTGGAACAGCAGGGAGCTCTGGTGGAGAATTGGAAGCTCTCTGTTTAAGTCAAGTGCGACAAACATGGAGCAATGGAGCCGTTCGTGGCCCTAGTAATCTTGGTCAAATCTCGATGGCAATTGGGAGCAGCGATCATCCGTGGTTAACCGATTCAGACCACATTCTTCTTTCTCAGGATACGGAAATCGACCAAGTGGACGGCCGAGACGGTCCGGTTGAACCGCTTGTTCCGGTTGCGATGAGCATTCGCGTATCGAACATTTCTCGAGTGTTTCAGTCGTATGACCCAATTACGAGTGTTCGGGCATTGCAACTTGAAGGGCAACAATCAGGCGCTCTGCTCGTTGGCCACATCCGTCATTCAGGTACAAACTTCGCAAACGTTACCGCTCAATCGGCAATGATATCGAACCGTCCTGCCGACCTGACCGTCGTCCAAGACCCTGCAAAATTGGTTTACACTGCAAGTGAACCAATTGGAACGATTACCTACGGTGGTGAACAGGGTGCACAGCGAAATGCAATACGGCTCGAGGGCTTACCGGCGCAATTCCAGTTGAACCTCGGTGATTCTGTCGGATTCCAAGCAGATACTCCAATCACCTCGATCATGGTCCAAATGACAAATGCAACAACGCCACTAACCATGGATGGAGATCACTTCCGATTCTGGGTTGATGCCGATCAGGCTCAGGCATCTCTTAGTGCAAAAATTTCCAATGTTCAATCCGTTCAGCGCTACTCTCCTGTCGATCCGAACTCAACAGGTCCAGAGGGTAGTGCACGCTACGCACTGCAGCGCCAAGTATCGTCTCCGTTCAGTATTTCGATGGAAGATGTGAGCAACTACGACGATCCATTCCTCGGACTCAACGGAATGATGCGGCTCGAGCCGCTGCCTGCCAATCTTGAGCTCGTACTGCCAAGCGATGTCGATTCCACTGGGTTAGAAATCCCAGACTTTAGTCAGGGAGAAGGCGTGGAATCTTTGTCGTTCTTCCTCGGAGATGTTGTTGGAATAGGTGGACTTGTCAATGACTTAGTGTACAGCCTTGTCTCAAACATTGGCGATTCAACAGGCAACGCACAAGACGTGGCCTATGGGCTTGACATGACAACAGGTGAAAGTTTTGACATCGTTTCCGACATGCGAAAAGGAACGGTTCCTGTCGGCGAGCCACAATGGCAACATGGGCTCGATATGCAAGCGGTTGAGCGTACAGTTCTTGATTTCAATTTGTCGAAATTAACCAATCTAACCGAGTCAAATCGATTGGTTGTGAATGGAATTCTCTCCGACTACGTCGTTGACATCGATGAGCGCGCAACGCTGGAAGAGACCTTCTCGCAGTCAAATTTGTCTTTTGCTTACCCTCTGGTAGAGCTGCTGGATGACGGTGTTATCACCGAACGTGAACTGATTGGTTTCGATGTGGATTTGCTCGAGGAACTTGGACTGACATTCGAGAAACGTCGCAGTTGGCATCTTCGAACATGGTTGCCTCAATTACCATCGGGTAAAATCGATATCAGTTACGTTTTCACATTATCCGACGACATTCCAACGTACGATTTCAGGATGGAACTCGAAGATTGGTTGCCTGCGCGTGAGAATTTCTATCTCACGATGAATGGAATTGAACTATCCTCTGCTGAATTGCAAATCTTTGGATTGGATACGGAACAATCGCGAGACGTTTCTGTAGCAGCGTTCTTCTATCGACAAGACAATCTGACAGTGCCTCGACTCTCAATCGACATGAGTTACGATGTGGGTCAACGGTTGGACTATGTTTATTCAGTATTCACTGATCTTGAGAACCTTGTACGTGCTGAGACCTTCATAGAGGGTGTCCCTCAACAGACGCGTTTCTCTGCAACCATTGGGGACGTCCTCCTGCTCGATGTTGACGTACCTCAAGCATTTAGGTCGGGTGAAACGAGCGTCGATTCGATGATGATTCAACAACATCGTTATGTTGACGGTTTCTGGTGGCCTGCAACGACCTTCTTCCGTGATGTCCCATCGGTCATGAGCCTCGCTGCAGAACCGGATACACGATACGATATTCGCGAGGAAACTTCGTTCCAGGGCATGATGACGCTCGATTATGCTTCCAATTCAGACAAGATGGACATGTACATTGAAGCCAGCGGCAGAGCTATCGACGCAAAAGGCGATACGCTGATGATTGCCAAGAATCTCCCNAAGACGTTTAAACTTGAAACCACGGAGGATTGGGGTGTTCGCATCGTATCCTCGGACAATGGTGTTGAAGAGTTGTACATGCGTCAATCCAATCTTCCCGGTGCACCTGGTGCTTTCCTTGACCGTCTCGAAATCATCGGTGAAGATCTCAAGGGTGCGACAATCACCATCCATCGACCACTTGGCTACCCTGTCATCGTTCTCGACGACATAACAACTGGCCGGCTTGTATCAAGTGCAGAAATTCATCTCGAGCCCGGTGTCTACGTTCCTTTGTTTGGAGACCTTGAGGTGGATGGTCGAGGTGTTCTCCTCGATGCACAGTTCACAGGTATTCTTCCAACCTCCACGTCGATTGGAGTGAATGGTGTTGTAACCGATCTTTCGGTTGTTAGTACGTTGACAGGGGGATCGGTTGAAACCCGCCACATTATGGTGGTTGAACCCTTTACATCGGGTGTTGCTTCGCTCTTTGCGATGATTTTTGGGTGAGAATATGGATGATGAGTTAGTGGTCCATGAAGACGATATTGTCGCTGCTCGGCCGATGGGATTGCTTGAAGCGACCCAACACCAAGAAGCGATGCAAATGGGTCTCGATTTGAGTGATCCTGAACAAGCCGAAGCTTACCGACAGGCGCAAGAAGTCGCTCTGCTTGTCAAAGAGCGTATTCGCGACATCAATCCTGTCCGGGTTGCCATTGCTGGATTCATTCTCCTGCTCATGGTTGGCTTGCTGGCAAGCAGCTGGTATTGGGTCATACCTCGTGATGATGTTGAAGTACATACAGTCTACATGCAACGGGGGGGTCATTTGATCATGGCCGAATTGCAAAACGATGGGAGTCGAGCGATTCATGATGTTGTGGTTGAAGTCCAATTCCTTGATTCTGAGGACGTACTGATTCAATCGATGAGAATTGAGGTTGATACGGTCAAAGCGCACTCATCCCTTGCAGGCGATGATCTGGAGATGATTGTGTTGGGTTACACCGTATGGGATCAGTACACTCTGAAGGTAACGGTACGGTACACGATGTTTGACAACACTCAGAATCTCATGGAAGTGAACCACGTCGTCGGAACCTATGCGTCGGAAATTTTTGTCGATCAGGTCGAAAGAACCACACGCCTGTTCTGAAGGCCATTTGTTCAAACAATTTACCCATAGCGATAAATGCGTCATCCAAGCGAGGGTAGAATCAATGGAGCGCCAAGTCCGTCTCGCCCTCGGGATTCTCATCCTCCTGCTGATGAGTCCATGGAGTTCGATGGTTGGCCCAGAGCAAGAATCTTCACAAAACCTCGAAGATGAACGAGACGTCGAATTCTTTTCAATTCGCACAGATGCTTACTCTGACTTTGTTGGGACGTATGACGAATCAACCCAACAAGAGCATCGTGCTGTTGTAGCACACTCACGCTTGGGTGTGTTTTCCATTCACGGACTTGAATTGAATCGCCCTCTGTCAAGCGATGTACTCGAACCGAGGATGGATGTTCAACTCCTCCTGATTGACAACGACCGACACATGCTCGATGTTCGCAAGGACCTCTCTGAAATACCTGGACTTGAAGTTCGGGAATTCATTGGCCCTTCAGGATTGATGGTCCAAGGTACCTCGACAGCACTGGAAAATCTTCAATCAACGCCGAGCGTTATCGCTCAGTGGGACGTTCCTCTTGCAATGTTTCTCGACGATTCGATGCTGGATGCTTTGATGTTCGAAAACGGAATCCAAGCAATTCAGGACCAACCAGTTCGACTGGAGGGGTGGTGGAGCCAACAACAACTCGATACGCTTCTCATCGCTGATGCTTCAGGGAACACAATTCAACAAGACCTGTCTCGAGTTGCAGCACTTTCGCTGAACAACGTTGAGCATCTTGACCATGGGCAGTACCGTGGAAACCTTGCGGTCAATTCACTGCTCGATGTGGTACGGCAACCGTCGGTTATGTGGTTGAGGTTTGAGCCTCAAATGTCGATTGACAACGATCAATCAAAGAACCACATGGCGATCAACACCATGCGTTCCTACTTTACGACCGATCTCGATGGTTCAGGACAAATCGTTGCGGTTGCGGATTCAGGATTGGACGAAGATCACGGCGATTTTGGAACAAGAGTTGTTGGCAACTACGACGTGATCGGCGACGGTTCAACTGCTGACCGGCACTCAGGCCATGGCACACACGTTGCTTGCACGGTTCTCGGTGACGGAACAAAAGGCGGGTATGCAGGCGTGGCGCCAGACGCAGAACTTTACTTCCAAGCAATGGAAAACGATAACACGGGGAACTTCGTTTCACCNTCACTGAATTACTTACTCAACAGTGCCTACAATGCAGGAGCAAGAATCCATACCAATTCGTGGGGGTCTGCAGCTACATCGACTCAAGGTCAATACACATCTGAAGCGGAAGCAGTCGACGACCGTTCGTTCAATTACGATAAGGTAAGCAATGGACAAGAAGGTCTCACCATCTTGTTTGCTGCAGGAAACGACGGCCCAAATTCTGGAACAATTGGCTCACCCTCCACCGCAAAGAACGTGGTCACAGTTGGGAACCACCAAGCCCGGTACAGCGGAGCTCCTGACAATCTGATGTCCGGCTCATCACGAGGGCCAACCGATGATGGCAGAATCAAGCCAGACGTGATTGCGCCTGGAGGATACGTGCGTTCTTGCAGAGCGCAAGAAGCGCAAGACACCGGAGGCTCAAGTTGGCGATCAACCTGGTATCTTGAATACACAGGCACTTCCATGGCGACACCAAATGCTGCAGGTGCTGCGACACTGATTCGTGAATATTTGATTGAAATCGCTCAACGACCCTCGCCTCAGGGTGCTTTGGTGAAGGCGCTGCTTGTCCTTGGTGCACAGGACATCAACTCAAGGGACATTCCAAACAACGACGAAGGTTGGGGGCGGGTGAACCTGAAAGAAACACTCGCACCTTCCCAAGGGAGAGGAATTTGGGTCGATGACCGTTCGGTTCTGACGAGTTCGGGGACTTCGAAATCGTACGTTTTCAATGTGACATATGCAAATTCTCAATTGAAAGCGGTGCTTGCTTGGTCGGATTACCGAGGGAGCAGATTCGCAAGCAAAGCTTTGGTAAACGATCTCGACCTTGAAGTTGAATCACCGGATGGGACAATTTATCTCGGNAATGATTTTGCAAACGGGCGNTCAACAACAGGTGGTACGAAAGATGACATCAACAATCTTGAGGTTGTTTTGATCGATATGGCCATGAAAGGAATCTGGACTGTACGTGTGAAGGATGCTTATCATGCTGGCAGTGGCTCGCAACCATTTGCNATCGCCGTGTCGGGCCAAGGTGTAAATGACTTGCGCCCAGACCCACAAATCGTTCCCAATTCCATGCAATTGAACGTTACCATCCCGCAGGTGGGTGATCAGGTCCGCCTGACAACGGATGTATTCAATGCAGGAAACATCAAAGCCGAATCGGTTGAATTGGCGTTCNTCGTTGATGGTACTGAACTCGACCGAAAAACGATCGACATCAANCCNGGTGCNAGCCGACAATCCACNTGGTANTGGACTCCTCAACAATCNGGAATGAGCACACTTGAACTTGTTATCGATCCTGATGATACGATCGANGAAATTCAGGAGAACAACAACGTCCTTNCNAAGATTGTTGATGTGACNGCTCCAGGNGTGAAGGTTACGAGCGATGTTGCAGAGCGACAAGTGCAGTACGCAGAACAAACCACGACGACATGGAACCTTACCCTCGAAAATACCGCCCTTCTGGAAACGAACGCGTCAATCGATGCCCTCGGAGTCTACTCCGAAGCAGATGGAACGGAAGTGTCTTGGTATCTCGGAATGACGGCTTCGAATTTCACCTTGCAAGGAAAGGGAACTGCTGAAGTTTCGCTGACAATCGTCTATCCCGAGGCTCCTCAGCCCGGTCTTTACCGCATCGATGTTGTTGGCATTGATGTTGATAATGGCATTGCGTATCCCCTCTCTCTTTACCTCGATGTACTTGAGATTCCAGAATTCCGAATTGAGTATGATTACACCGTTGTGCCCGTGCATCCGATCGATTCGACCAACCTTACGATTCGGGTCTACAACGACGGAAATACGGAGATTGGTTACGACCTCTTCTTGCAAGCTCCATCTGGCTGGAGCGCTGGGTTTANNGATTTGAGCAACGATCCCGGNGCAACATCAGGTTCNACCGGACTGATTGCGAAAGGCGGGCAAATGGATGTGAGCATNCAGTTCATACCACCGCAGGTTTCAACTGCAGCAGGTGCACAGCGATTGGTCACATTGACTGCGATATCGCAAACGGAACCCTCTCAAACCTGGGAAGTTGATATTCCGATTGAAATCATGGAAGTGCGCGAAGTTGAAGTCCTGCTTGAATCAACCATTGGAACGCCTCGGTCCGATGCATTGGTCAACCTCCTTTTCACAATTGAAAATCGCGGCAACGTCGACATGACACTGACACCCAGTCTCTCCTTGCCAACAGGTTGGTCGTTGCAGACGTCCCTTCAGCCAATTGAGATGGCGTGGACCGAGCAATCGAAAAACATCCTCCTTTCGATACAAGGCAACGGAAATGCGCTCTCTGGTCCAATCCAACTGAATCTCGATGTTGGTGCCCAACGATTCAGTTGGGCGAGTGAAATCAACGTCCTTGAATTGCCGCAACCTTCAGTGACATTTTCGCAATTACAGTTTGAGGACGGTCAAACGTTTGATCATCCATTCGGTCCTGGTTCACACCCTGCCGGCCAAGAAATGACGTTTACTTGGCTCCTCGTTAACGAAGCGGAGGTTCCTTGGAATCCTTCGATTACAACCTCTCTATCGCAAGGCGTCTTCGGAGAGTGTTTTGAAGTCGGTACGGTTTCTGACAACGTCGTACCAGTGGTTTGTTCGATCATTCTACCGCTTACACTTGAAGTCGCATCCCAACCCTCGTTCTCCTTCACCTTGTCCGGTGACGATGTCTCATTGACGGAAGGAACCAGCATGCTTGTGGCTGAGCAACGCAGTGTTGAGTGGGAAGTNACAGGTCTTTCAAATCTTGATGAAACAGGCTCTGGCACGCTTCAAGTACGTGTATTGAACGCAGGCAACACCGCTCTATCGCATCAATTGATTCTCGAAACCTCGAGTGGCATCGATGCTGCANTTGTTGGCGATGACATCGTCAATGCAGTGGCTGGTGATTCTCAACAATTTACCATTAAATTGACCGGAAAGACCACCGGTTCGCAGCAACTGACATTCATGCTCTCAGGTGTTCAGGATGTCGAATCGTCTTCGACCACGGTCAACGTTGAGATTTCAGCCTCGTTTGAGGAATCTGCCTCCGGAAGCGGCACTGCGGTCTACATCGGTACTGGAATAGCGCTCTTGGTCGGCGTCCTCGCTGTTTTGTACATTCTTAGATTGAGAAATCCGAAAATGTCTCAGACGACCACCACANNGCCCCCAAGATCACTTGCTCAACAANCAGCGCCCACNTGTTGGTCATGCCGGACCCCCATTATCGGGCCAATGCAAGGCTGTCCGGGTTGTGGTGCCCGTTATCATGCTGATTCTCCAACCTGCAAAATGGTCGAGAAATGTTCGAACTGTGGCACATCCTCTGAACAGTTTGTATCGGCTTGATTCGTGAACATCAAAGGACATCCTTTTGATAGGTCAACACCTGCCGTAAGCATAGGGAGGGTCGACATTGCAGGATTTAGGTCAGAAGAAGCGAATTGCTGTCCTATTGATTTCATTGATGTTTTTGTCAATGGTCCCTGTCATAGCCCCACTCGCATCTGCTGACGAGGCTCGTGACGCAAACATCCAAGTGACGGTTACACCAAATGCTCAGACCATTAACCCCGGTGAATCAGGTGAGTACACAGTTCGCGTATATAACTCCGGATCAAATCCAGTCACCGTACAACTCAGTACTGCTGAAGGGCAAGATCAAGATTGCAGTGCTTACACATCAACCATCACGCAAATCCCAGGCCCTATTGACTCGGGCTCCTACGAAGAAGCATCCATGAACGTCACCCTCGCACAAAACGCAGAAGGGTCTTGTGAGACAACCGTAACTGCGACCGCTCAAGACCAGCCTGAACCACCAGAACCGCCCGGTCAACCCGCAACGGAGACTGCAACTGTGACCACTACGGCGGGAGATGGCTCAGGCAACGCTGTCTTTGGTGTCGATTTGTCCATGGTCACATCGAGCAAAACGTGGGGCGGTGAAGAAACCACTGAGTGGACACTTATTGTCGAGAATACGGGGCAACAACAAGCAACGGTCAACTTAGCACTCGAAGAAGACAACTCGGCTTCGGGTTGCGCAGACCCGGATGGACTCTCGCCACAACTCTCTGAGACCTCGGTTACGCTTGATTCGGAAGAATCGACGGAAGTCTTGGTTTCACTCGATGTCACCAACGAACAAGAAGCCGACAAATATTGCTGGGAAATCACAGGGACAGTAACAGGTGATCCAACCGGAAACACGAGTGATACGCAAACATTTGACATTACTGTGCCCGTCCTCAAGGAATGCAGTCTCTCCTTGTCGAAGACCAGCATCAACGTTGAACCTGATGGCGAAGGGACGCTCACTGCAACCTTCACCAACGAAGGTAACTCAGACTGGACCATCCGGGCTGACGCTGCAGGGCCCAAATCCGGTTGGGTCTCTTTTGTAGGAGGTTCGAGTGGATTGCTACCTTACGATGGCGCAGGAACGAAAGCATTCAATCTCAAGGTCAATCCCGACGATTCGGTGAACGCTGGCGACGAACAAACAGTCTACATCCAAGGGAAAGACGGAAATCAAGTCAAGTGCAATGCTGAGCTTGCAATCACGGTTGGCCAATCCTTTGGAGCAAGCATTTCGATGACCTCATCACAATTGAACAACATCGAACCCGGAACCTCGGCAACGACCTCTGTTACGGTTGAGAACACGGGTAACGGCGTCGACACATTCAGAATTACTCCATCTTCTGTGCCGAGTGGCTGGACTGTGGAATTGGAAGAGACACTTGTAACACTTGATTCAAAGCACACACCGGACCGAAAAGAGACGGTCGACGTTACCGTCACACTGCCCGATGATGCACTTGCAACTGAAGTCGTCACCATTGATCTCTCCGTCGCTCCAAATTCTGGAGGCGAGGCTTACGACGATGTCACGCTCTCTGTTTCGGTGGCTGAAGTTCATGGATTTGAAGCAGATTCCACTGCATTGACTCAAACGGGGAAGAACGGAAACGAAGTAAAGTTCCCGTTTGAGATTGAAAATACAGGGAACGTTGAGGACAATTTCCGACTGAGCGTCATCCAACAAACTGCATCCCCCTCGTGGTCCTATTACTTTGAAGACGAGGCTGGAAACCGATTTACAGAAGTCTCCGTTAATGCCCGAGAAACAAACCAACTGTTCTTTGTGGCAACGGTATCGGACAGCGATGAATACTCCACATTCACCGTTCGTATCACCAACAAGGATGACAACAGAAACGTTGACGAGGATGGCGATGGCATTCCAGACAACCAACGAGAATTGCGATTTACAGCTTTCCTTACAACCCGTGATTATGCAATGGATGTGCGTCTCGAGGAAGGCGGTCTCGATGGACGAACGGGTGAGTTGATTCTCGCTCCTGGCGATGAGGAAGACGTCGGATTATGGATTCGAAACATGGGCAATGGAGACGATATAGCTGTTCTGGAACTCACCGGTTTGAACGGCATTGCAACTCGCACAGTGTTCAACAAAGGACTACCGCTTGCTTCCAACAACGAGGTTAACGTTCCGTTTGGTTATGGAATCTGGGATGAGAACAACAGCTCATTCGTTATCGATGCTTCAGGCGCTCCATACGTCGAAAGCACCAAAGATGCGATGGAGGAGGAGATGCTCTTTACCCTCAATTTAAGTCAAGGATATCAAGTTCGACCATACGAGATGTATTTGCAGCTAAGGGTGGAGGTCAATGAAGCCACGCTCACAGGCGAAGGTGGCAACCTCTACATTGTTGTCACCAGTAAATCCAATGCTGCAAATCGAACAGGGCAAGCGACTGTTTCGCTGAGTGTTCAGAAGTTCTTCGACCTCGACATCGTCGAACCTGAATCAACCTCTTTCGACCTAACGTACCCTGAAAGTCGATCCTTCACGATTCAAATTCGCAACGATGGAAACGTTGAGACAGAAACTGAAATCTTTTCATCCGAAAATCTCCGTGGATGGAAGATTGAACTTGAAGATCCAGAAAACGATTGTGAAGCGGTTTCATTGTCTTCCTTGCTCTGCACCATCGAGAAAGGTGAGATTCTGAACATCACCGTCGAAATCAAGCCTCCGTATGGAGCTGAATTATCGGATACATTCGACTTCACGATCTCTGCTCAACCTGAAGAAATTGGTGTCATTGGAAGAGTCAATCAGCAATTCGAAGTTACGGGCAACCTCGAAGAGGGTTTGTTTGGTCTTGCAGATGATACGACGCTGACACTCTTCGCAGGTGGCTTCTTACTGCTCGTTGGCCTTGTCTTTATCCTCAGTCGACGCCAATAATTCAGTCCACGCCACCCATTGCCATAATCTCAGAAGCTTCAATTTCTTTGGTATCGTTAGTCAAGAATGAACTTGATAATTATGCCATGTCATTGACTGACTTTGGGCATCTATTGCAAGCGGATTTCTTCTTTTTCTTGTATTTCTTGCAGCATTTCTTCTTGGCCTTTTTCGTTTTCTGATTGATGAAAGTTTCAGGTTCGCTCAGCTGGCTCGAATTGTTGCATGGAAAATCATCCATTCGTTGCAATGAATCGATGGAATATGATGCCTTCATAACGAAGGATTCGAGTGTGAGTATGTCGTTCTGTGGGCGCATATTACGAGTGAGTTTAGGGTTACCTAAAATGTTTAGGGTGGCCTAAAAAAGTTGGCCCAGTTCTCACGGTGTATTGGGAACGCTTATGGAGGGCATTCAAGTGGGATTAAACAGAGTGCGGAGACGTTCTTGAGGCGATGGCAAATGGTCGACACAGGTTCAGTCCCGAGCGCTTATCTTTCAATCGGATTCTTGGCGATTGTTGGCATCCTCATGCCACTTACAAATTTCATCATGTCATGGGCACTCCGACCACGAACCGACCCTGCGCGNCCGCACATTACCAGGTCTTACCTTTTGGAAGGCTACGAGCGTGATCACAGCCTCTANCCACGTCGTCTTTCCACATTCGAATGCGGAAGCGAACCAATTGGAGATGCGATGATTCAATTTCATTTCCAATATTACTGGTACGCCATCGTCTTCTTGGTCTTCGATGTTGCCTTTATGTTCCTCGTTCTTGCCGGCATGGTTACNGCTGATGAGACCTCAAGAACAACNGGAGANATTGCNAACGCCGAAGCAGGCTTAGCGATTATTGGAGCGTTCTTTGCCGTCATGTCACTCGGCGTGTGGTATGTGTTCCGCAAGCGAGGCCGAATCTACATTTGAGGTGAATCACATGGCAGAATCTGGAGAAAACTACACTGCATTCAACAGTCGAGCATTGGTTGAAGTTGTTGGCGACGTTACCGATGAAGCGCTCAAGGCGACAAAGATCAAGCAATTGCTTTCGGTCCTCGCTGGACGATTCTTCAACTGGGGTGGCCGAAAATCCCTCTTCACGCTCCACCTTGGAATCAAGTGTTGTGCCATCGAAATGGCTGCNGCGGCTACTCCCCGGTTCGACGGAGATCGATTCGGTGTGCTTTTCCGTTCATCTCCTCGTCAATCCGATGTTCTTCTTGTCAACGGACCCATCAGCAAAAAGTTCGCTGATAAGGTTGTNCGACTCTGGGAACAAATGCCAGAACCAAAGTATTGCATCGCTATGGGCGAATGCGCAATCTCTGGCGGACCTTACTTCCAATCCTACAACATCTTGGAAGGTGTTGATACGGTCATCCCAGTCGANGTCTACATCCCAGGATGCCCTCCACGCCCGGAAGCTCTCATCGATGGATTTGGACTTCTTCGTGAGAAGATCATTCGAATTGGTGGTGCGCCGAGCACAGGCCGNGATGGTGAGAAACCCGTGATNGTAGGAGAGGACTGAGATGGGAATGAGCATCTCTGCTGAACAAAATGCAGCCGCTGCTGCTGCTTTTGCTGAGCAAGTCGAACGTCAATTCGGCGGAAGCGGCGTCACAGTATCCGTTGAAAACCACAACAACGCCGCAAAGTATGCGTTCATACGAATGACATGCCCTCCTCAGCACTGGATAGCAGTCGCAAAATGGATGCGTTTTGATGGAGGCGTCAATTATTGCTCGATGGTTACNGGTACCCATTACCCAGAAGGAACCGATCGAGGATGGGGCGTAGCCTATCACTTCTTGCGACAACCTGTGCGCGATGTAAACCCGTTCACTGCAGATGTCCTCAAGGCNAGCGAACTCGAAGGAATTTCAATACCACTCGAAGTCGAAGTCCTCATCGATTTACCCAAAGGGGATGCTCCCGTGGTTCCAAGTGTNCAATCCATTTGGATAGGTGCGGANTGGAANGAAAAGGAGACCTGGGACCTTGTCGGTATCCGATTTGAAGGCCATCAAAACATGCATCGTGTGTTGAATCCTCACGACAGTCCAGAAGGATTCCACCCGTTGCAAAAGCAACACCAAATACGGTACCACGATTTCAATGAAATGTACGACGATGCACAAGGATTTGTGCGCAAACCTTCGGATGAAGGACGTGTNAAGTGAGGTGAGAAAATGGCACAAATGTGGATTACAATGGGCCCTCAACATCCAATGACACACGGTCTNTGGACACTCCGAGTGAAGGTTGATGGAGAAACTGTTGTCGATACAGAAGCTGAACTTGGTTACATCCATCGTGGTGTAGAAAAGATTGCAGAAGCGAGAGATTTCACTCAAGTGACACCGTATTGTGATCGTCTTTGTTACGTAAGCGCCATGACATGGTCCAACTCTTACATCTATGCAGCAGAGGACCTGCTTGAAGTCGAAGTTCCAGAACGTGCTGAATACATCCGACTCATCGCCGCTGAATTGCAACGACTTGCATCACATTTGATGTGGCTCGGAGCCTTTGGCCCCGATATTGGAAACTTGACCTTGATGACATGGTGCATGAGGGACCGTGAGATGTTCCTCGATCTTTTGCAAGAGCTTGGAGGGTCACGAATGCACTACAACTATCCGCGAATTGGTGGTGTAAAGCGGGATATTCCAGTAGGGTTTGCCGACCGTGCCCGAGCAAAAATCAAGTTGTTTGAGAACCGAATCAATGAATACGAAATGATGCTCGACGAGTCGACCATTTGGCTTGTGCGTCTCCAGGGCGTTGGCTATTCTCGAGCAGAAGACATGGTCAACTCAGGGGTCTCTGGACCGAATGTTCGTGCTGCTGGAGTTAACTACGACGTACGTTGGGCACATCCATACTCTGTCTACGATCAAGTCGATTGGGAGCCGGCGGTTGAAAAGCCAACATCGGTCAAGGGTGCTGATTGCTACGATCGTTACCGTGTCCGAATGGAAGAAATGCGCCAATCATGCAAAATGACACTTGACGCNCTTGANAAGATTCCTGGNGGAGCCAACACACACTACAACACGGGCGATGAGATGATNATNACCAAAGCCCCTACCCGTGCGCCTGAGGGCGCAACGGGATTCAGCAATTACGAATGCACACGCGGCGCTTCACAATTCTACATTCAAGGCGGTGGTGACGGACGAGGAAAGAACCCATACCGACTCTCAATCCGCTCACCAATGTTCATTACAATTCCATACGTTGCAAAGACCATGATTGGTTACAAGGTTGCAGATATCCCTGCAATTATGGGCAGCTTTGACCCCTGCATTGGAGAGACAGATCGTTGAAGTGATACCGTGGACGACATATACGACCTGAGAAGTCTCTTCATTGGAGAAGAGAGTTTTGCTCATAAGACCATAACTTCTCTTCTCGAAGGAACACCACTTGAGGAAAGCTCCTCAGCAATTGCATTTGGTGTCGGAACCTTTGCTGTCGTCAACATTGTGTTCTTGCTTCTGTTTTTCTCCCAATTCGCAATTCTATGGATTGAGCGAAAAGCCGTTGCTCGAATGAACGATCGACGTGGTGCAACGACTGCTCTTCGCTCGCTCTGGGTTGGCGAAAACGGGGTGACTGCTGGCGCGTGGTGGAACATGTTGCCATTCGGACTTGGCCGCCCCGTGGGCGCACTCAACAAGTGGCTCAACAATCGCTTCGGGAACGCATCCGAGCATGAGACGGTCGATCGTGTTGGGAATCGTTCATGGATGGGCCTTAGCATCCTTCCCGGTTTCTTCCAGAACGTTGCGGATGGGATGAAATTTCTCGTGAAGGAACACATGGTACCACGTCGTGCAGACAAACTCATCTTTGAGGTTTCACCCTTCCTTATTGTCTCAACAACGCTTCTAATTCTCGGCATGATTCCACTTTCGAGCGGAATNTATGCAACAAATCCGGACCTTTCGATTCTCTACATTATNGCCATTTTTGGAATTGCTCCGATCGGTGTCTTCTTTGCAGGTTGGTCTTCCAACAACAAATACACGCTCATTGGAGGTATTCGTTCAGCGGCCCAACTGACTGCTTACGAAATTCCACTATTACTCACACTTCTTTCTGTTGCTATGCTCACGGGCACCTTNAACATCATTGAAAGCGTCCANTTCCAACACACAGCAGGAGCATGGAACATCTTCCTCATGCCACTAGGCGGTGCTTTGTTCCTCATCACCATGATCGCTGAAGTAGAGCGTGTACCGTTCGATATGCCAGAAGCTGAAGCCGAACTTGTTGAAGGATGGTGGACTGAATACGGCGGTATGCGTTTCGGAATGTTGTTCATGGCTGAATACATTCGAACCTATGCAGCATGTTTCCTCTTTACTCACTTCTTCCTCGGAGGATGGCACCTTCCATTCCAGGGCATCATTGGAAGCATACCGTATCTTGGAGATGCATATCTGTTGATTCCAGGGGCTCTTGTTGTTCTCATCAAGGCCTGGCTAGTGTTCCTCATCGTCTTCGTTTGGGCACGATTCTCACTTGCTCGTATCCGAACCGACCAAATCCTCGAGTTTGGTTGGCGTATGCTNCTCCCGCTTGCNGTNCTACAAGTGNTTCTTGCAGCAGTGTACCGTCTCTACNTGTTTGACCTTTCAGGCATGTCCGANTCAACCTANGGAGGAACCGCATGGGATGCGTTTGGAATCCCGTTCCTCGTCCCNGCTTTGACCACAATCCTGTGGCTTGCTCTCTTCTTCCTCTTGCTCAATGATACGGGCAAGAACGAGCGNACTGCGCGTATGTACCACGTGCANACGGTGCAACCCGCAGGTACACANACTCCTGGACAGGACTGAGGTGAAGAAACATGCCTACACACCCNCAAGCAAAACCGAATTTCCGAAATTTGTTCTGGTATCCNTTCAANATTACCTTGATTACAGCGCTCAGNACCTTCCCGTTCCTNGGNCGNATGTTNCCNAAGAAATTAGGAATGGGATACCACAANACNTCCCACCCTGAATTCNTGGACGATGCAAGCGAACATCGGGCAAAAGNNCGNNCAAAGTACAACGANATATCAAAGCAAGAATTTGCNCCNGACCGNGTNACATCGGATNTGTTCCCGAGTTTGTGGAAGCCGCAAACGGTTCAGTATCCGTACGAGCGNCTTGANGACATGGANCCATGGCTGTTCGTACCNGGAAACTACAACGGACGAATCGGNGTCATCTGGGAGACCTGTACNGCATGCAAGATGTGCGTTAACATATGTCCAAACGATTGTTTGCACATGACCACAGAACTNCGTGTNGACGTTCTCGANAANGCAGANGGNGAATACGANGGCTATGGTGCTGAACTCGANGTCGGNGGATATGCCGCCAAGTTCCGAGAAGAAGTGACNGAAGAACTNGAATCCTTTGACCTCATNACNGCACACTCNGCACCTCCTTCTGANTGGAGGTTTGCTCAAGTGTTGGATCTNTCAGGAGACACTGCAACGGTTCGATGGAACGATTCNGGACAAGAGGAGATTCTTGCTCAATCCGATCTNCGNACNGCNGACNATCAAATTGTATCGGGTCGCATTGACATCGGTCGCTGNATGTTCTGCGGACTTTGNATGGAAGCCTGNGGCTTNACATCGTTCTTCATGACCAACGAATACGANGGTATGTCTGGNTTCACTCGACAGGATCTNTGGTTCGATGCAAATCGGACTCGNGTTCTACCTTCAGTTCACCAAGAAGCGGTTGATGGCGAGCTTGCAAAGCGGGCCACCAAAGAGCGCGACAAGCGAGCAAAGGCTGCTGCGAAAGCAGCCAANGCCGCTGAGGAAGGTGCCTGAGATGGACGTCGCCTCAACGACCGAAACCATCATTTTTTTCGTGTTCGCTACAATCACCATCCTNGGAGCGTTGGGGCTTATCTATGCACAACGAGTTGCACATTCGATGCTCTCACTGATTTTCTGTTTCATGGCCGTATCAGGTATNTTCATCCTNATGGGNGCCGAATTCTTGGCCGCCATCCAAATTCTCGTTTATTTGGCCAGCGTTGGTTTGGTCGTTTTGTTTGGTATTATGCTGACGCGCCGACAAATTCAGGAGGAGGATTTTGAATGAGATTGATGTCTACACTNACCCGTCTTGGCTTGATTTTCCTTGCNGGTGCAATGATTACAGTTCTTGGAACNTCNGAACTTTGGGACGAAGAACCNAAGGAAATCACNACCCTTGATCTCGCAAACACAATGCTCGATGATTGGGCTCTTCCCTTGCTCATTCTCGGTGTCCTGATGGCNATGGCCATGATGGGTGCAGCNTACCTCGTTCGGGACGAACGTCGTGAAAATNTGGAATGGGAACAGCGAGGTGAAGACGNATGATTGATCCAGCATGGGTAAGCGTTCTTTCTGCNATTTTGTTNACCATNGGTCTGTGGGGCGCATTTACTCGAAAGAATGCNATCGTCGTCNTGATGTGTCTTGAATTGATTCTCAACGCTGCGAANCTTCAGTTTGTTGCAGCNGCCATCCAACACGGAGANGCATCCGGTTGGGTTTACGCCATCTTTGCTATTGCCATAGCAGCCTCAGAGGTTGCCATTGGNCTAGCCATTTTCCTCGCCATGTACGGCCAACACGAAACGATTTCACTCGATGACGTGAATCTCTTGAAACACTGAGGTGATATGATGGCTGGTGGCGGTGNAATAACNNCGATTGANAGTGGAATCATTGANTATGCGATATTTATCGTTCTTTTACCAATGCTCGCATTCCCAATCATTCTNTTCCTTGGACATATTTTCAATGGAAACCAAACATGGGTAAAGTCGGCNAAAGAAGGNGGTCTCATNGCACTACCGATAATGGTTGCAAGTTTNGTTCTCTCNTTNCTTCTCATTGTTGAATTCATAGGAGCAAGCCAAGGAGAATATTCCATTGGGACATGGTTGTCNTTTGGCTGGATTNANGCCNANNNAATGNNNATTGATGANATGGCGTTTGGNGTTGGAATCTACATCGACCACGTCACAGTGATGCTTCTCTTCGTCGCTTCCTTCCTCTGCATGCTCATTAACATCTTCAGCATTGGATACATGAACACCGATCCAATTAACGACAACCGAAACCATCGTTTCTACGCTGAATTTGTCCTTTTCTGTTCAGGTATGCTCGGTATGGTTCTGGCTGATTCCTTCCTTTGGTTGTTCATCTTCTGGGAACTGATGGGTCTCTGTTCATACCTCCTCATTGGATTTTACTACGAGAAACCGAGTGCAGCATATGCAGCAAAGAAAGCATTCCTTACGACCCGAATAGGAGACGTATTTCTTGTAATAGGTTTAGTTATGCTGTGGAATCTTTTCGGTTCACTTGACTATGATGTTGTTTTCTATGAGGGTAACATTGCAAAAGCCGATCCTGGCGAACTTCAACTTGCTCTTGGGATGATGTTCATCGGTGCAGTTGGTAAATCTGCTCAATTCCCACTCCACGTATGGCTTCCAGATGCGATGGAAGGCCCAACACCCGTTTCAGCTCTCAT
>NZVG01000015.1 GCA_002698145.1 Methanobacteriota archaeon
AACCTGAAGAACGTCAATATCACACGCTTACCCTTCATGACCGCCATGTTGAAGGTCGAGCCATCGATTGCTGGTAACGTAAACTGTGGGGCTTCATCCCCACTTGACAATTGAGCCATGAATCTCCTAGTGACGTGAGATGAATAAACTCTTCCAACCTAAGCCTCACAGAATAATTGGTAAAATTGCAAACAATACCAATGGTGATGCCGCCATTCCAACATCTCTCAAGAAAAGAAGGAGAAGCGATTTCGTACTCGTCTTTGCAACTTTGTCGAATTCTTCCTGCATCTTTTCATCGATGATGTCAGATACTTTCCCTGCTCCTGCCCTTGCAGCTTCGATTGCTGCGCCTACAGCAACAGAAGCAAGGAGACCGGCGGGGCTCAACTTTCTCATTCTCAGTGCTCGTAGTCCCCACACCCTTGCACTTCGTTTGCCGACCCTCGAGGCTGCATCGAGAGTGGTTGTTTCATCCCCTTCGACTGTTTCCTTTTTTGAAAAGCGTCTAAAAAATCTCCTAGTTTTGATTCCAACGTCTGCAATTTTCTTTAATTTATCAACATCGTAACGGTCCACAGACACTAACATCCGACGAACTCTCAAAATTCTGAACGCATCAAAAACAATCCATAATGAAAAGAATACGAGTAAAATCAAGAAGCCCAGAAAACCTGCTTCCCCCCAGGAATCCCATCCTATGGGATCGAATCTGATTCTGAAAAGAATTACAATTAACGGCGGTAATGTGAATGCTAAGGATTCATTTAGAACCAGTACAGAGAGTCCTTTGATCGGTAACTCCCGGAGTTGCCGAATTGCCCAGCCTCCATGGGGTGCAAATTTTTTGATAACTCGATACAGAGGCCTGGTCAACAACAACGTTCTGAACAGAAACGGTAGCCAAATCAACACAAGTACATACAATTCCCATGGCCCTTCAGGAGGGAAAGACGGGATTTGCAGTGGGTCAGACACAATCGTCCATCCCGCTCCGATTCATGAATAAATCGCAGTATTCATTCCTTTTTGAGCATGTTCTTCATGCTCGTGTCAATACCGTCGAGGGCTTCACAGATCTTTCGCCCGTATTTTCGGCCGATTCCATATCCTGCTCCGGCTGCTGAACCAGCAGCTATTGCATTGAAAGTCAACGAGGCTATAGCGAGTCCACCGATTAGAACTGGAATCATTCTTCCACCCCTTCGACGAATTCGGTGACTACAACAACTTCCTGGATGGAATCGTTCTTCAGGTCCTCAAACTCAGCATGCTTTCGATAATAATGACGGAATGTACTATGAAATACTCCCGCCATTAGTCCAACAGTTCCAGCAGCAATTGTTGCTGCAAACAATCTTCCAATCATTCTTCTTCACCTTTTTTTTGCCCGTTCGATCCGACGACATTCTTCACACCTTGTGCAACCGAACCGACAACGTTGCCAGCGGTTTCTACGGTGATCTTGGTCACCTCGCCTGTCGCATCGATGGCAGCTTTGATGACTCGACTCGAGCCAACTGCCAAGTGAACAACGGTTTCTTCTCCAGCGTTCACCATCTCTTTGACGGCTGAAGCAAATTCATCGATTAAGGAACCGAGTCCTTTACTGACCTTGTCGACGGCTTTCTTCCCGGACATGATTTTGGGATAGCCCTGATGGATATAAACAAAGGAGGGTTTTCTTAGGGGGTTAAATTACCCGCTATCATGCATCACTCGGCAGATAGAAGAAATCATCTGGGTAGTACTCCATGCGAATACCCAAATCGATCCATCGGCCTATGTCGCTGCGTAGACTTCGTCCTGATTCCAAAATGTCATAGGTGACGATAGGATGACCACCTCGGCCTTTCTTATCCGAGTTGATTTGGGTGACATAACCCGCATCAACGAGTTTCTCAAGGTGGATTTTCAGTTCTTTTCGTTCAATACCCGTTGCTCGCTCAATACGCATCAAGCGCTTTGATTCTGCATCGCGTTCACGCATTCGAGACAGATACAAGAGAATACGATAGATAGTCACGGACAGGTCTCGTCGCCTTCGTTCCATATAGGGGGTAATTTGCCCCCGGTATTCTAAATTAATCCAACAATGCAACTAGAATCTCACTTCACAACACTCAAGACAATGAGACAGAACATTGAGCCAATGTCGGAAGCCATCATTGATCCAGATATCCGGGTCGCGCAAACCCTTCCTTCTGAATTTTACACAGACGAGAAGTATTTCTCAAAGCAAATGGAGGAGCTGACTCGCTCTCTCCAGTTTGCTGGCCATCGGAGTGAGTTTACATCCGATATGACGCCAATTTCACATCTTGAATCGATTCTAGGACAACCGACCCTCCGAACAATGAATGAATCCGAAGCATTTCTCCTCTCCAACGTTTGTACGCACAGAGGCATGATTCTGTGTCAGGAAAGCAGGGACGGTAAGTCAATTCAATGTCCATACCATGGACGAACGTTTCACCGAGATGGTCGCCTAAAACACATGCCTGGTTTTGCAGATGTTCGCAACTTTCCTGCTCAATCGGATGACCTTCCTCGGCTCAAACTTAGCGAGTGGTTTGGCTTTGAATTTGCATCCGTCAGTGATGCAGTCGACATTGAAGCAATGATGCAACCGGTTACACAGCGAATGGATTGGTGGTTGGAAAATTTACACCTAAAGCATGACCCTTCGAGAGATCGGGAATGGAACATTGATGCAAATTGGATTCTTTATGTTGATAATTACCTCGAAGGTTTTCACATTCCATTTGTTCATCCAGAACTAAACAATGCATTGGCGAGTGATGGATATTCTACGGAATGCTTTGACAATGCAGTCCTACAAATTGGCTTAGCGAATGACGCGGACGATGTTTACTTTGAAATTCCTGAGGGTTCGATTGATGCTGGAAAACGTGTTGCAGCCTATTACTGGTGGCTTTATCCCAATCTAATGATGAACATTTATCCATGGGGTGTATCAATGAACATCATCATACCTACAAGCGTTAACACAACAACCGTGTTGTTCAGGAGTTATGTCCAAAAGCCTGAACTTTTGGACAAAGGTGCTGGATCTCTTCTTGACAAAGTTGAGCTTCAAGACCAATTTGTCGTGGAAGGATGCATGCGTGGTCTTCAATCAAAGCTGTATCAACGTGGGAGATATTCACCTACACATGAAAAAGGCGTGCACCAATTCCACATGAATCTGACAAAGGAAAAAAGGTTTGAAAGAGAATCTTAGAATTTGATGTGTTCTTTTTCTGAGAAGTCGCTGTACTTCTGATCGGTTGGTGGTTTACCTCTCCGAATCATTGCAATGAGGAGGAATGCGACCAAAACAAGGACGAAGATCAATGCAGCAGCCCTCAAATCTTCATTTGCGAATGCATTTGACTCTAACTCTTCTTCTGAGCGAAGATCGATTGAATCGTCGCAACCGTCGGGAATCGAATCTGCATCCAAGTCAATGGAGTCATCGGATTCAGGACAGCGATCGAATTCGTCGGCTGTCCCATCATTATCTGAATCAATCATCTCATCGCAACCATCGGGTATTCCATCGAAATCCACATCGATGGAATCGTTGTAATTGTTGCAGCGGTCCGCATCATCTGAGATATTGTCCCCGTCAGAATCAATCAACTCATCGCAGCCATCTGGAATCCCATCAAGGTCAACATCGATTGCATCATCAAAGTTGTTGCAGAGGTCATCGGCATCCGAAACACCATCATTGTCTCGATCGATGAGGTCATCACAACCATCAGGTATTGCATCGAAATCCTGATCGATGGCGTCGTTGAAAAATGGGCAGAGATCGTCTGCATCGGACACACCATCATAATCGGAATCAAGTTGGCTATCGCTGCAACCGTTGGTGTAGACCGATTCTCCGACTGGCGTTTGTTGACAAAGGTCGTCGGCATCCATGATTCCATCTTGGTCTTCATCGGTTGTGCTCCCTGGGTAACGTTGTTCTTCACTGCAACCATCGAGGTAAACTTCCGTTGCATCTGGCGTATCTGGACATGCATCCTTATCATCGGTTACTCCATCTGAATCCGAATCAGAAATTGGGTGGAATAAGTCGTCCATAGCGGATGAAATTCGAACGTCCCAACGAGAACCGTGTTCCCTCAAACCCGCCTCATTGAAATGAATTGTATCGTACCGCCATTGCGTGCCGTTTAGGTCATCAGTATGCGGGCCTGGAAACGTCAACGGATCATCTGCAATCACTGCATTTTGACCCTCAATTATCCATCCCATCTTGATTGGATCTCCATTCGGAACAAAACTTACACGAGCCACAATCCAAGGTATCTCATAACCTGCATGTTCTCGACTTCCAAGCACAACCTCTCCAAGCATGCGGGCATAATCTTCTGCAGCAGTACCCCCAGCATTGCTTTCTCCTTGATGCCACAAAATGGCTCTTGCTCCGCTCGGTTCGACCGCATCGAGGGCGTCAGTGATTCGAGGAAACAGGTCATTTTGGCTTGGAACCCATCGATCGACTGGTGTACCGCCATAGCCAACTGAGAGGAAACCAATCGGTACATCGTAACGACTTGCAAGGAGATCACCAGCAACCGGCCAAGGAGAACCACCGGCTCCTGTTGCAGCAGGTTGTGGATCGTAACCGAAACGCCAACCGCTGGGACCCCAAGTGCTCACTCGTGAGTCTGTTGGCGTGAGAGGAGCATCCCCCGAATTCGCAGAATTTGATTGACCTGCAACGATGAATACTTCTCCCACACCAACAGGTTCAATTGTTTTTATCGCAAGTGGGTTACTGTTCTGCATGAAACGAAGTTCGAGACGGTACCAACCGGTTGGAACCTCAATCGTGCCATAGAAATTTGAACTCAAGGGTACAGCGACAAACTCCCATTCAGATTCAAATCCGGTTTCAAGATCGATGTATCTGCCTTCAATCAAATCGGCTGTATACTCCGTTGACCCACGTACTGAGAAAATACCGTTGTTGCCCTCATCACGTTGGACAACTTGGTGATCATCAGGTGATTGCAATGTAATCATGAGTTCAGATGGCGTTGGTCCAGAACGGACCAAAACAGTCAAACTTTTGAGATTGTATTCTGCTGCATTTGATGCAAAGGTCCAATCTGGGTTCTCATCAAGGTTAGGATTGCTCCCTATTCCAACGTCGTCTGAATTTGAACTGCCCCAAGCATTGTATGCAAACAGAGTCTGACCAGACTCATAATCGTGGATTTGCATGCTTCCATAGCCCGCAGAATCAGAACTCCACTGTGCATCTGCAAAATCATAAGTTGAATCGTCTCCATTTGGAACGCCCAAGGAATTTGAAGTTCCGTAATTTGTCCCCCAAAATTCGATTACACCCGTATCAATAACTCCGAGTGAGGATAGATTCTCGTGGTTCGATTGGACTTCGACGTCTGTCAGAAGTTGATTGTACACAATTCCAGTGTTGAAGGCCGGCACCCCTAATTTATCAGCATGCGTCGTAAGACTAGGAAACGAGACAAAGACCCATGTTCGGTCCTCATTTGGTTTTTCGAGCTCAAGGTAATACGCAACACGATCGAAGTTGAAATCAATGCTTGAACTGGCGTCAACTGAGTATGGAATTTGTTGATTGTTGTACTCCGCATCATCGGGAATATCCAATTGATAGACAATCGTGTAATCTTCTGCACCATTAACGTCGTCGGATACAGATTGCTGAAGGACTGGAAGGTCGTGAAGTACTTCATCCGCCATTGGCGTCCATGTTGAAATCAGCAAAATGAGAATCAAGGAAACGATGAATCCCCGTCGACTCATATTCTTGGGTGTTCATCGTGAGATATATACCCATACACGATATTTTACGAGAAAAACCAATCAGTGTAATCCTACTCGAATCGTATGGGGGAGAGTTGTGAATAAAGTAAATCTGTCTGGGAAATTTTCTCTTTTTTCAGAACACTGGACACCAAAAATTATTGCAGAATTGAACGATTATCAAATCAAGATTGCGAAGGTAGAGGGTGATTTTGTGTGGCATAATCACTCAGATACGGATGAATTCTTTTTGGTCATTGAAGGAACCTTGTTCATTGAATTCGAATCTGAAACAATGGAATTGAAAACTGGCGAATTGTGTGTCGTCCCTAAAGGAGTTCAGCACCGTCCTTACGCCAAAGAGGAATGCAAAATCATGCTCATTGAGCCTCGAGGGGTTGTCAACACAGGGGATGCTGAGAGCGAACTGAGAGCATCAAATGATGTTTGGATTTGAACCGAACATCTCATCATATTGGATGCCTTCGGACGTGCATGGTCTTCACCCACGACATGGCAGATTGGCTCAGTTTCAACATTGACGAGGATTGGCTCGCTGAAAACATCTCATGGAAGGATTTTGGAACCGGTGTGCGTTTGGGCAAACTCAAGCGTGAGGAAAAAACGTCTTTGGTCTTGTATGAAGCACAATCCGAAGTTGAGGTCGATGCGTTCATGCCACACAGCCATCCTGGCGGCGAATGCTACGTCGTTCTTGAAGGCGAAGTCTGGGATGAGGATGGAACCTATCCCACAGGATCAATCGTATGGATGGACCCTGAGTCCGCACACACTCCAAAGACGCGTGGGAAGACATTGATTCTCGTATTGTGGCCTCAAGGTGTTAAATCAGTTTGATTCCAAGTCATACTCGCCACTAATGAGCATTCCATCGAAAAGGAATGGGCCTGCTGGGACGACAGCGGCGATGAAGCCATGGATCAGTGCTGTCATGTTCCAATGCCGACCGACTCCAGCAAACAGCAATGCAATGAATGCGACGAACAATCCGCCATGCACGGCACCGACGATTGAGACCAATTCTGGCTCGCCACCAATGTACTTGACCGGCATGGCAACTGCGAACAGAAACAAGGCTGAGAAACCCTCGAGGTAACTAACCAATGAGACAAGTTGCTTCATGACTCAACTTCCACCATGGGCCTACTTGAGCCACACGATGGACACTCTTGCTCATCGCTGTCAAGGTAATCATGTTTGCAAGCTGGGCAAACCTGTGCAAGTTTCATCTTGCCCATGGACTCAATAGCATCGCCTTGAAGGGACAAGTATCCGCTGGCAACGTTCCCGACAGTGTATCGCCCTGCTCCACCAAGCCTAACCAAGAGATCGGGAGGAAACGTTACTGTTCCAGTTTCATCGATGATGAGTTCTCGATCCTTGCTCAGATCTTCAACATCGATGGATTCCCCATGCTCTGCAACAAAACGACCGTCCCTCAACTCGAGGGATCGATTGGCAAAGGAAGCAACCTCCTTTGAGTGTGTGACGATCAAGAAGGAGACCCCGTCGTTCTCATGCAAGTCTTTGAACAGTGCAAGGACTTCGCGACTTGTCACGGGATCCAAAGCTCCTGTTGGTTCATCTGCAAGAATCAATCGAGGACGAGTGATGAGCGCACGAGCAATCGCTACGCGTTGTTGTTCTCCACCGCTCAACATCGATGGAAGTGCTCGTATTCGATGGCCCATACCCAGTCGCTTAAGCATTGCATCGGCTTTGGCGAGTGCTTTCCTAGAAGAAACGCCTTGATGCCGGAGTGGTTGTGCAACGTTGTCCCGTGCATTCAAATCGGGAAGGAGGTTTCCTTCTTGGAAGATGAAAGAAACGGTCTTCTGTCGAAGTTCTACCAATTCCTGTCCTTTCAGACGGGTCATGTTTTTGCCAGCGAGACTAACAGACCCCGCACTGGGTTTCATGAGCCCTCCGAGACACTTCATCAGCGTCGATTTACCTGATCCAGAAGGACCAACGACGGCGATTGCTTCACCGGCTTTCATGTTGATGTGCAAACCTCTGAGCGCGACAACGTTTCCGTCCTCAGCCTTCGATTCATACACATGATACAACCCATCAGATTCCAGAATGGTTTCGCTCATCTTCACTCCCCCTTCAGCACACTGGCCAAATCCGCTGTTAACGCTCGTCGTGTTGTCACAAGCAATGCTACAACAACTGCGGCAAAGACTGCCAAAGACACGAAAATAATCTGTGACCAAGGATAGACAAGCGTCCGTTGTATGGTCGTCGATGATCCTCCAAAGATTTGGAAGATGAATCCGAAGATGTCGAAGAATCCGTTAAAGGACAATGCGAGTCCGACACCAAGAACGATACCGAGTGCCATGGAAACAACAACAATAGAAAGAATCTCGAACAAGACCAATCGGATAATTTGGTTTGGAGAAGCACCAATCGCTTGCAAAACTGCCAGTTCTTTTTGACGTTGACTGAGCACGAGGGAAAGGAAAACGAAACTTGAGGCAACTGCTGCAACACTTGCAACAACAAACTGCAGTGAGAGCAAACCGGGTGTTCCGAAAATTAAACCACCGTTTCGCTCAACGTCCTTGTGTGTACTCGACCAATCAAGCACTCCAGATACACGCGAATCTGCTTTGATTTGTGAAGCAAGCGATTCTAATTCATCGCCTGAAAGTCCGTCGACGCGCACTATCCAGGTCTTTGAGCGAAACTCATCCGCTGCAGAATCTCCTACCAGATTACGCCATGAATCTTCGCCGATGATCAGTGCAGATCCAATTGTTGCTGCGCCGACCCCGGGGATGTATTCGTGGGTCCCCATGTAGTACATCGTGTTCGTGTAAGGTGTAACAATAACCTGAACACGAGTGTCTGCGAAGAAGAGATCTTCTGCTAATGGTGGAGGTAGTTGGCTTGCACCGCTTGCACAAGCGGTGTCATCGCTGTTGGTTCCATCAGGACATGTTGTATTGGACAGAATGGAGGATGAGAGGTCAAACAAACCAAACGCTCCGGCGAGGTTTGCATTCGTAAAGTCGGCATCCTGGAATGAACCGCCCATGAAATTGACAAGAATTGCATTTTCAAGATTGGCTCCGGTCAGATCCGCATCGCTCAGGTTCACATCGATGAGAACGGATTCGCTCAAGTTTAGGTTCGAGAGGTCTGCCCCAGCAAGGTTGGTGTTTGACAAATCAGCGCGTCCTAGATCTCTTTCATTCAAGTCTTGATTGGAGAGGTTGAGTCCACTCCAATCTGCATCCATTAGCAGAGTGTAAGCTTCAAACAGCGCCAGTGGGTCTGATTCTTCAGAACCACCGGAAGTGAAGTTGAATTGGATATCTTCCCACACAAATGTGATTTCACGAGACTTCTCGTCACCGGGCTGGAGCAAAACATCGTCGAGTCGGTTTTCATCGCCACCACGGTCAGAACCAGGTAAGTCGAGCGAGTATGCAGAATCTTGCCCAGCAGTAAAGCCATTGTTTGAGTATCCATCCATCGCAGAGCTGATGCTCGTTCCCGGTATTGATTGTTCACTCCAACGTAAGACGTCTTCATTTCCGTCAAACAGCACGAAGGTTTGCAAACTATCGCCCCCCTGTTCGTCAGCAAGTGTAATTTCAGGCACGCTCGTTGCAACAGGTGTGACATCTGCATCTGCAAATTCATTCACGAGCGAAAGAAGCGCGGTTGAATTGATGTCTTGTTCCGTAGAAATTTGTAAATCTGAACCAACGGTCGCATCTGCTGTCTTTTCATCAACAAGCGTCCCGGTGTACCCTTGGACGGCTGCGAGTGTAACGATGGAGAGTGTAAGCAACATGATGACAGCAAGCCGGTTCACCGACTCTGCAGACCCAGATCCCTTGAGACCTCTCTTCACGTCGTTGAGGATTGGCGATCTTCCGAAAATGAGCTGCATGATTTGGGGGCCTTTTGCACCGATTCTTCCAAGAAGCAATGCTCCACCTATCCAAAGAGCAAACGGACCGATGATGCCGATCAATCCCTCGATGAAAAAGTTGGAAACAATTCCGTCTTCGCTACCGTTCATCTCAAGCCATGTATCAATCACAGCAAGCATACCAAACAGGAACGCCGTCCAGTGAAGCCATCGTTTTGGTTCTGCTTTGACCGTGGTTTTACGAACCCCCTCCTCGATTTCAAGTTCAAGGAAATCGCGTGCCCTACTGCGTCCAAAGATCATTGCGAGCCCTAATGTCGTGATTGCTGTGAACAGTGTTGAGCCAAATCCAAGTGTGGGATTCACATTGAAGTCACCAGTTCTGAATTCCATGAATCCTACTGCTGAGAGAACGATTGGTACCGCCATGAGAGCCAAGAGATATCCGATGAGCCAGGCAACGGATGACATAACAAACAATTCGAGCAGGACCATGCCTTGCAAACTCTGTCCATCCGCTCCAATGACGCGATGAATGCTCACCTCTCTGCGTCGTTGTTCAAGCGATAAAACCAGTCCGTAAATCAACACGGCAATCGATAAGAACACGATTGGAATCATAATGATGTAGTCAAAGATTTGAATTAATCCAAGGAAGATGTTGAGGAAGGTAATTGTTCCAGAAACAATGTCAGTGTAGTACAGCTCAACACCTTCATCGGTGTAGTTACCGTCCTGTACTTCGGTCCCAAGATTTTCAAGCCATTCAGCAGCATCTGCTGTCGAGGTCGTGGGTAGTTGTCCACGATCGATAGTAACGCCGAGGTACATGTGATCGTAGTTAATCAACGTCTCACGCTGTGATTCTTCAAGGACCTCCCATGTGGTAAAAATTGGGTTGAATGGAAGTGTTGGATTGCCAAAATCCCAAGGCTCATAGATTCCCAAAACGGTGAGATTCTCAACCGTCATCGACATTCGACAATACATCATTTCATTGTTTTCTGGCGTGATTTCGCCGGCACAGTTTTCCTCAGTTACGCTCGCTTCGAACAGTGTGGATTCATCGACAACGTACGCAAAGGTTAGTTCTTCAAGTACGTCTCCTACCTTTGCTTGAGCTTCACTTGCGATCGTAGAAGGGAGAATAATTCCGCGGTTCAAACTCATGTTTTCGGGGGTAGGCCATTCTCCAAGCCCTGCAATGATGTTCTCACCGAGCCTATCGGCCAGTTCACCATCGAAGGCTTCAGGTCCAAGGAATCGAATTGCACGTTTGTCAGAAATAGGAGGGCCCGCATCGAGCGTTTCGGGGTAATCGAAGTCCATTGGGTCCCACAATGGATTTTCATTGTCCGATATTGATCGCATTTCAAGCGGTTGGGCTACAACGAAATCAATGTTGAAAAATCCTCCACTATGGATTCCCTGACGGCCGAGAACGAGCGTGCAATCATTGAATTCGGAAAACTCATCCATCAATTCATCGCAAACTTCCGTCATCGTCGTCGTGTTGTTCGACCAACCTGAAGCGTTCTCAACCGGCGTGCGAGCAAACTCTATTTTTGCATCGAACGGTTCAGAATCAAGAGATTCTTCAAAGAACAATTGGGAGAGTCCAACGCCGTAAGCAAGAACGGTCGTGATAACCAGGGATGCGAGAAAGACACCTGCAATGACAGCCATTCCTCGTTCTTTGCCTCGCCAAGCGCTCTGTGCGGCAAGACGTAAACGACTCGGTAATTCGACCAATGTGTGTTGATATCGACGAAACCGAGAGCGACCTTTGGCAAAGTCGTTTTCTTTCAATTCTGGAGGATTATCGCTCATTCTTCTTCACCCTCGTCATCAAGTCCCCAAGCCGAGCGAATGTCGGAAGCTTCGGTTTTCCCATCGTTGAGCAAGAGCATACGATCTGCTGTCGATGCCAAATCTGGGTCATGCGTTACCATGAGGATCGAAATTGGATTCTTCTCGTCGTGACACAATTCTTTGAACAGTTTCATTACCTCTTTCCCACTTGCAATGTCAAGGTTTCCGGTCGGTTCATCTGCGAGTAAAACAGGACGATTACCTGCTATTGCTCGTGCAATCGCCACCCGTTGTTGTTGCCCGCCTGAGAGTTGGTCAGGAATGAAATTGAGGCGGTCACCAAGACCCACCTTCTGCAATGCGACCTCTGCTGCAGTTACTGCTTCTTCTGAAGAAACACCGGATAGCTCGAGCGCAATCGCAACGTTGTCGAGTGCAGAAAGATTGTCAAGCAAGTGAAAGTCTTGGAAAATCCATCCGATTTTGCTTCGCCGAACGTCGACGACACTTGCTGGGCCGCGAGTTCCATAGATTCGGTCGTCTAGATTTATTTCACCAGTATCGCCTGCGAGCAGACCCCCAATGATGTTGAGAAGTGTTGACTTTCCAGAACCAGAAGGCCCCATGAGCGCAACCATTTCCCCTTTCTCAACTTGCATGTTGACGCCTTTCAAGACGTTGAGTGAACCGAAGCTCTTGGTCAGACCGTTGACTTCAAGCATTTGAAAAACTCCAACCTTTCAGCATACTGTTAAAACCCCAACGTTATTTCTTTACAATGGTTTGTATCGATAGACTCTACATTTTATTGCGACGCTTTCAAAAAAGGGAAGCATCAGGATTTCGCATGAGCGGGAAGACTGCACTTATCACCGGCATCACCGGGCAGGACGGTTCCTACCTCGCTGAGTTGCTTTTGGACAAGGGTTACACCGTCTATGGGTTGGTGCGCAGAGTATCCCAGCCGAGTCTCGGGAGGAATCTCATTAATCACTTGATGAGCAACGACCGATTCCATGTTCTCAATGGAGACCTTGCAGACCAAAACTCGATTGACAACGCTGTTCATCAAGTAAAACCCGATGAGTTCTACAACCTTGGTGCAATGTCATTTGTTCCCGAATCGTGGCGCTCACCAATGATGACGGCGGACATTACTGGCTTGGGAGCACTGCGTTGCCTCGAAGCGGTACGCAAGCATGCTCCTGATTGCCGGTTCTACCAAGCTGGTTCGAGCGAACAATACGGAAAGGTTCGTGAAGTCCCGCAATCCGAAACAACTCCATTTCACCCTCGATCTCCATACGGCTGTGCGAAAGTCATGGCATTCGAAATTACTCGCAACTACCGTGAGTCCTACAACATGTATGCCTGCACAGGCATCCTCTTCAATCACGAAAGTCCACGCCGTGGTCTTGAATTCGTAACACGAAAAGTGACCATGATGGCTGCACGAATCAAGCACGGTTTCGATGAATGCCTACACATCGGCAACGTCGATGCCAAACGCGATTGGGGATTTGCCGGCGATTATGTTGAGATGCAGTGGAAAATGCTTCAACAAGATGAACCTGATGACTACGTCATAGCAACAGGGCGAACCCACAGCATTCGAGACATGATCAATCTCGCATTCTCACACATCGACCTTGAACTCACTTGGTCAGGCGAGGGTGTCGATACGATTGCAACCGATCAGGGTGGCGTTGTTCGAGTCCGAACCAATCCCAAATTCTTCCGTCCTGCTGAAGTTGATCTTCTAATCGGCGATCCAACCTATGCAAAAGAAAAACTTGGCTGGGAAACAAAAACCACCTTTGAGCAACTCATCGAAATGATGGTCGAGTCTGATCTTGCTATCGTGCAGGAAGCCGTTGATGGAGGTTATGCTCCACCGACGCCGCCAGAATGATCTACAGACTTCTGCATTAGACGATTGAACAGCGGCGGAATGAGTGCAATCCAGAACATTTGGTAGTAGCCGCCTGGTAACTGAGGTGATTCATCGTACGGTCGCAGTCGCTGGTAAGGTGTGCTTGACCGAAGGTGATGGGCTGCATGCAGTGGGAGATTCATCAGCGTGTATCGAGACCACCGGGTGCGACTTTCCCATGCATGGCCTGCATTTGGGCGCTCGTCTTCGCCGCGCTCGAGTCCGTGGTGTTGAATGAAATTTACAAATTCAAGGAGATAAATCGCTATCAAGGCTTGACCAACAAATGCAGCAAAATACGGTAGTCCACAAATGGCAAGTCCGATGAGAAGTGTTGCTTCGATCGACAGGGAAATCGTTGTGTCCTTTGGCCGTATCCTGTACGCATTTCGAAGTTGACGGGGTACGGTCCGAATCAAGTGCCCGTAGACACTTCGACCCCAAGGTGAGCTTGTAGGATCGACTTTACGAGCCCAGTGCTTGTGGTGTGTGTGGTTGTGTTCGACAGTGAAATGCAGGTACATTACAGAGAGCAAATCGAGACGCCCGAGCCACCAGCTGAATGATCGTGGACGTCGGTGACCAAGTTCATGCGCTGCAACGACGCCCGAGGCTCCAGTAGCAAGGCCAGCTGAAATTATTGGAACAAGAAGTGGAATTGAGTCAACACCAATCATGACCCGGTAAAGGAGACAAAGAACGACGACGGGGACAAGAAATCCATGAGCATGAACGATGAGGTCATGTCCCTTTCCTTCTTCCTCAACATCATGAATTGTCGAGGACCCCACGAATGAATCGAGGAATGGGTACAAACCGAGCAAGAGGACGATTGGGGTAAGCATCCACCAGCCGCCAACGAGCAACGAAACGACAGCGGACAGGGGTGTGAGCAACCCTATCAAATGCGGAGCCCATTTAGCCATGGCCTGACCAGTGACTTCTGATTCAAATGCGTTGCCTTCGAATCACATTTTCATTGAGATTTTCATCCTCGATGAAAGAAAGGAGCGCTCAAAATGAGCAGCAACCCTTAATTCCACGGATTCTTGGCACGCACATGAATCCACAACGTGCAATGCTGCTGGCGTTTCTGATGGTTACTTTTTCACTGTCCGGATGTTTTGGTGAAGCCGAGATGGAAACAGAAGTCGTCGGCCCAAGCGTATGGGACTTTGAAAGGCCAGAATTAACTTGGTACCACTTTCCAGACGCAGTCGATGTATGGGGCAATGACTCAGTGGAATTGAACGGAAGGAACATGCCTTACCCTGCCGAAGGAACCTATTACAGCATAGGAATATCAACGTTTGAACCGACGATGGGAATCACGGAAAGTGATACACTGTTCATGAGTTCGTATGGAAATGGACCTGCGGGTTCCACTGCAGTCATAGCTTGCAACCTGATTGGAATGACCGAATCCTTGGATTATTCCTGCGAGAACACCTACGATCCGCTCTTTCCGATCGCCAACTCCAACGATCCCTACATCTACGTCGACCAATGGACAAGCCGAATCATGAAGTTCGATATGCATGCGCTCTTGGGAATGACCGTTGAATGGTCTGATGACGATGGTGGAACGTGGAACGGTCCCAGCGTTGCCACACAGATTTACTCCGTTCAAGATCACCAAACCATTGCAAGCAGTAACATGCCTGCGGTTGCTTATCCAACAACCTGGATGTTTTGCATCAACGGGAACGCACCTCATCCACTTTGTTCGTCCAGTCAAGACGGTGGTGCAACGTGGGGACCTGAAACGTCTGGAGCTCCCGTCACATGTTCATCAGGAGGATTGTCGGCGCATTTGGTTGGAAGCGTCGATGGGAATTTCTACCGTGGAAACAAAGGATGCACAGGCGAAGGTTACTCAGTTTTCCGAACCACAAATGCTGGGATAACGTGGACTGAACATCCTCTACCGACTGAAATTACGGGGACTGCAGACACATGGAATGCTGAAGAAGCCCAAGTCGAGGTGGATTCCGCTGGCAATGTTCACGCTATGTGGAATGGTCTTGACAACAAACCCTACTGGTCCTATTCACGCGATCAAGGCGATACTTGGTCAAATGCGACAATGATTGCCCCTCCGATCAATTTGTCAGGAACTGGTTTCCCAGTTGTCGTCGCAGGCGATGAGGGTACAGTGGCGTTTGGATATGTTGGAGAGACTGCAGGTGAGGATGAAACATGGAATGCATACCTTACCTACACGACCGATGCATTCAACGAAACACCCCTACTCACGACGGTCCAATTGAATGGAGATGATGACCCACTCGACACGGAGCCTGATTGTGGATACAATCGCTGCGGCGGCCTTGGTGATTTCCTCGACATTCGTGTCGATGCGTACGGAAGAACCTGGTTTTCTCTCTCGCACAATCTTGCAGATCAAGGAATCTTTGGGACATACCACATAGGACCGAGTCTGCGTGGAGAGACGATTACCATGCTCGCAGAGATGCCAGCAGGTGGGCCTGCAACACTCTGAGACGTGCCCTTCACTCACGAATTAAGATCGACGAAAGAGCGAGACAAACCGACGAACGATTGACGGTGTGAACGAGATACCACCACGGTAAATTTGTGATTCAAGCGTCTGCTCAACATAGATTTCCAGATTCCTGTCCATTCAATCATCACTCCTTGTATGGGTTACTCCACGGGCATTCGCTGAGAAGCGAAAGGAAGCTATAGCGTTCAAGATCGGAGACAGTGCATTCGAAAAAATTCCTGAGCGGTACTGCTGTTGATCCATTATTCGGTCGGTGTATGTCTGGAGTTCGTTATCCATTTTTATCCTCATTCTAAATGTGGTTCACTACCTATTCAAAGGCATGGTAAACTTGCCAACACAAAGATGTAAAAAATACACTAGATTGTTTTACCAACATCGAACTGACCGTTCTCTTCAAGAACAAAAATTCAGACGCCTAAACATCCGAGCCGCTCCCAACCGCTTATCGACAGTGGATTCCGGCTGCAGGAGGAAGAAACATGGGTATGGACCCGGCACTCAAAGCAAAGTTGCAAAAACAACGGTACCACATTGTTGGCGAACACGGTGGAGTCAAGACCTGCCATTGGACAAAAGAATCCCTTCTTCGCGATCGATCGTGCTACAAAGGAACCTTCTACGGTGTCAAGAGTCACACCTGCATGCAAATGTCACCTGTTGTCGATCAGTGCAATCTCGCTTGCACATATTGTTGGCGAGAACCGCATATGGACACCCTGGAGTTAACCGACCAAGATCCTCTCGAACTCCTCTACGAAAGCGTACGTGCTCAACGCCGACTGCTCTCTGGGTTTGGTGGAAACGACAAGGTCCCAAAAGAGAAGTTCCTTGAGGCTCAGGATCCAAAACATGTTGCGATTTCGCTCAATGGTGAACCAACCTTGTACACGCGTCTTGGCGAATACATGGATTTGTGCCACAAGCATGGCATGACGACGATGCTCGTTACCAATGGCACTCTTCCAAAAGTTTTGGAGAACCTCGATACGCTTCCTACACAACTCTATGTCTCAGTTGATGCTCCAAACAAGCAAGTCTTCGACGATGTTTGTCGGCCAAAATGGAACAGTGGGGCTTGGAATCAGTTTGAGAAAACAATCGACTTACTGCCAAGTCTCGACACACGGATTGTGTGTCGGCACACGCTAATGAAAGGTGTCAACATGTCCTCGAGCCACATCAAGGAGTTCGCAGAACTTGACAACCGTGCTGATCCAGATTTCATCGAAGCAAAAGGGTACGTCTACGTCGGTCACAGCCGTGAAAATCTCTCGATGGAGAACATGCCTAGCCACGACGATATTCTCTCCTTCTCGAATGAACTTGCGCCACAGGTAAACAGAGATGTCCTCTCAGAAAGCCGGCCGAGCCGTGTTGCCCTGATTGGTCGTGAGATTGTTCCAATCCCAATCCCTGAAGCAGAGTTGTACTTCCCTGAAGACTTGGGGATAGCACCTCCAGTCAAAAAACTGCCATTGATTCAAAATTGAGTTGATATACTGTCGAATTGTTTGTTTGACATGACAGCAAAGCGTATGCCTCGAATTTTAATCGTTGGAGCAGGTGGAATCGGTGGACTCACCTTTGATTTGGTCGTCCCAGCACTTGAAAAAGTAGGACAGAAATGTTCGATCACCATCATGGATGGAGATACCGTTGAAGCCTCAAATTTAGGCCATCAAAGGTTCTCATCATCGGATGTAGGTTCCTTCAAGACGACGGCTCTCGTTCAGAAGTATGAATTATTCAATAACGTGTATTGTGTTTCTGACACGGAAAATCTACGGGTTAAGGAACAGTTGCAAGATTTTGATTACATCATTATTGGCGTCGATCGACCTCACCCTCGAAGATTGGTGCATGCAACCGACGTTCCTTGGATTGATTTGCGGTCAACTGGCGATGGGCACGTGTATTTCACCAACGATTCGGACCCCGCTCTTGTCGCTATGATGACGCCTGACCACGAACCTGCGAGTTGTCAAATTGCAGGAGCAATCGCAGCAGGGAACATCCAATTTGGCTACGTTAATGCCGCTGCGGCTGCAGCAACATGGCTCATGGGGCAGTTGAGAAATCAGCCACCGCTCCGTGAAAGAATGTCCAGCATCATGTTTGGTGAACTCAAATTCCCAGAGGTGAAAGTATGATTCCTGTGATGGACCTTGAAGCGATTGGAATAACCTATGAGCAGTGGATGAGAGCTTGCATCCAGGCAGAAGCACAAGCGGTGGAGTCCGATGATGTCCTTGATGTACAACGAAACGCTGCTGAACATGGCAGATGGGATCTGGTGTACAACCTCTCGCTTATTGCAGGGCTTGAGACCTCAGTCCTCATCGATGCCGACGGCCAGATTCAAATCGATTGGGGCTCCCCTGGCCGGGTTCCTCTACGTCCACCTGTTGGAATGATGGCTCCATTCAGGGTGTGGGTTCACACCCACCCTGGTTTCCATGCATACTGGAGCGGCACCGACAAAAACAGCCTTGCAATCGCTCAGGGAATTCTTTCCTCTGCCCTGGTCCTCGGAGCTCCTGGCATCAAGCAAAGTCGGAACCTTGGCCCCGACAATGACCATTCAATCGGTCTTGAAGGCCCACTTCAGCACTGGACGGAAGAAGACGTCGTTCCATGGGATCGTTGGTACGCTGAACGGCAGAACTCTCCGATTGAGGTGATGGCATGACATCCAACGTTCGTTCACCTCGAGATGACGAGGAGGAACTCAAAGCCCACATTGCCATTCTTCGCGGTCAATCCAAATCGCTGAAGGAAGTGCTCACTGAGATGATGGACGATGAACCATCAGACGATCTTGTTCAAGCGGTGGAGAATCGCATTCTACTCGCACAAGAACAAGAAGAAGCAATCGATCTTGAGAACATCATCGAATCCATTCAGAAGATGCAGTCCTGTTGGGTTTAGGCATTCTTGTAGGTTGCTCTTCGGCCTTCAATCAAAGCACTGAGACCTTCGAGAGCGTCTTCGGTTGAGAAGATTCGATCCAAGCCTTGCAACTCGAGTTGGAGGCCTTCATCAAGTGACATCGATGCTGTCGCATCGATTCGTTCACTCGCCATAGCCAATCCAATCGGAGCCGTGAACTTGAGCGACTTGAGTTGGCGAGCAACGGTCTTATCCTCAGCATCAAAGCCATCTGGGCAACTTCCTGCGAGCAAAGCAACCATGTTTCCATCCGAGAAGAATTTCTTAGCGAACTTGACCACTGGACTGTTTTCATTCATTGGTTTTCCAGGATACTTGTTGTCTGGTTTGCCGGATGCATGGATGTCTTTGATGCAATTTGGTACGTCATTGATGTCAACAAGATGTGTAACAAGACCGAGATCGGTAGCAGTTTCNGCATTCATGAAATTCCCAGCAAGAACAGCCCATCGACCGAGTTCACGTCCTGCGATTCGTGCAGGTCGCTGGGTTCCTCCGAGAGCAGGGTAAATCCCAATGCTCGTCTCTGGGAATCGGAATTGGGTTCTGCGTGTTCCAATACGGTAGTCACAAGCGAGAGCGAGCTCGAGCCCACCTCCAAGCGCGAGTCCAGTCGTCAATGCAATGGTTGTCTTGGTAGAGTCTTCAAGGGCTGCGAGAAGTGTGTGCCCGTTCTCCGTGAACGTTTCAATGTCCGGAATGTCATCTGAACGAATCTTATCGACAAAGAACTTGACATCAGCGCCAGCTACGAAGGCCTTTCCAGCTCCATCCAAAACGATGGTTTTGACATTGCTGTCCGCGTTTGCGGCCTCCACTGCATCGGTGAGTTGTTGGATGACAACTTCGTTTAATGCATTCATTGCTTCTGGGCGATTAATGGTAATGGTTGTTATTCCATCTTCTGTTGAGGAGTCGACATACGAAAAATCCCAATTCGTTGAAGAATCGGATTGCTCTTTGAAGAACGAGGGAAGCACCCATGAATTACCTGCAAGCACTTGGTAGGCAGCCGCCATTCTGTAGGCTTCTGCGACACCGATTCGATTCATCATTTCGAACGGCCCTCGAGCCCATCGAAGACCAACCTTTGCACCTCTGTCGACGTCTTCCATCGAACAAATTTCTTCCTCCGCAATTTGCGCAGCGACGCCGAAAACAACACCAAGAAGACGTTCAGATACGGCTGTGTATTGTTCCTGAGAATACTCTGAATCGTCTCCGATTGGCCACATGGCATTGTTGGCAACTAGATCTCTGAGGTTTTGGGCGCCGTTGTAGCGAGGAGTGTTCAATTGTTCTGCGAGGTAATCCGTTGAGTGCAGTGCAATCGGAGGACCTGTGAGATTCATGAGTCCAAACGGACCGAGTCCGAGTCGGAATGCTTTGCACGCTATCGCATCGATCTGCGCAGTAGTTGCTACGCCTTCCTCGAGCAGTAAACAGGCTTCATTGAGCCATGGGACAAAGAATCGGTTGACAACAAATCCTGGTCGGTCTTTGCAAACAATGACAACTTTTCCAAGCGTTCTGCAATACTGAACTGTTCGCTCAAGCGTTTCTTTCGATGTTGTCTTCGCAGGAATGACCTCAATCAGTCGGTTCTTGGCAGGGTGGTAGAAGAAATGCAATCCTACGAAACGGTCGGGACGACCGGTTGCCTCAGCCAAGGCNTTGACAGAAAGCGAAGAGGTGTTCGATGCGAGGATTGTTCCTTCATCACAGGCATCGTCCAAAGCGGAGAACACAGCTGTTTTGATATCAAAATCTTCGAACACCGCCTCGATGACCAAATCGGTGTTTGCTGCAGTATTTTCAGTACCTACGACATCCGTGATTCGACCAAGTGTTGCGTTCACTTCATCCTGTGAGAAAATACGTCGTTCGATGGCTTCTTGCAGGAAGTTCTCGATAATTGAACGACCACGAGCAACGTATTGTGCTTCTCTGTCAACCATTTGCACATTGAATCCTTCTTGTGCACTTTTCTGTGCAATGCCTGAACCCATGTTTCCTGCACCGATGATTGCAACGTTCTCAACAGCCTTCATGNNTTGAACGACAAGCAAACCGTTCATGAATCATGCGCTCCTGCGTTTTGACCAATCGGTGTTGAAAAGAAATCAAGTATGCGAAATGTATCCGAGGTTCATGCCTGAACCGCCGATGGTCCTTCCCGCTACTGAATTGAAGAATGTCAGCGACAAAATTAGTGAGACCATCCAGATTGGTGCATCGGTTCGCTCCTTGCTTGAGGACCACTCTGGGCANGGCAGATTTGATTTGAATTGGGAAGTNGATGCGGCTGTTGAAGCGCTCAATGTGNTTGGCTCTCGATGGACAATCGAGATCCTTTCAACGCTTTACATCGCAGGGAACCGCCGATTCAATGAGATGAAGCATCTATTGAAGGGTATTTCTTCAAGAACGCTCTCGGATAAACTACGTTACCTAGCGGAGAAGGGTTTGGTTGAGCGCATCGTTACTGATGGACCTCCCGTTCGTGTCACATACCGTCTATCCAGCCATGGGATGACATGTGGACGCCTCCTCTCACCCTTGGTTGCCTTTATGAAAATCCATCAGGGGTCAATCGTTGGAGCTTAGATGCGTCAATACGATGCATTAAGATACCAAGAGGTCAACAACAGCGTATGGCTCTCCTAACGCAATGGGTTCGTCAACGTCCTTGGTTGGCCGCAGGTATTGCAGGTACAGTCGGTGGAATTGCAGGCATCGCTCAAGGCCTTGCTGCGATGACATCGGCCGTATCCGCTCTTGCATTTGGAGGCATCACGACCAAGCGACAATCAAGTGAACATCCGTTCCGAGCGCGTGTACTGCGCACACTCGAACGACATCCTGGTTTATGTTACCGCGAACTTCAACATGAACTAAGCGCCGCAAACGGAACATTGCGTCACCATTTGGATGTCATGCACAATCAAGGCAACATTACAATCCTGCCCGTCAATGGTCGGACATGTTACTTCGCGGGTGGACCCTCACAGGTAGAGGTACTGAAATCCGTTTCGAGCGATCAGCAACGAATGGCTTCAAGCCTACCAATTGGGCTTTCCACCGTTCAACGGCAAGTGATCGATGACATCCTCGAGGAAGGAACGCCCCGTACGCAGGCCCAATTGGCTCGCCGAATAGGTCGGACCCGTGCAAGTGTCCACTCTGCAGTGAAAGTCTTACGACGACGAGGAATTTTGAGACAAGACATTCTCAATCTCGCATCGCACATACACGTTGAAACATTTCGACGCTCCGACCGCTTGACGTACCAATGGCATGACGGTCGCAGAGTTCAGGCTTAATTTTCCCTTTCTGAAAAGCAATTGTTGCATAGCCTTCAAAGACCATCGTCAGATGTCTTCCTTCATGCTGAATGTCAAGTTGGAAGAACTTCCAATGCCAACGACGGACCGGTCCATTGATCGATTGGTTGGTTGGTTTGTTGAATCGTTTTGTTTTGTTCGTCGGAAGGGGGATGCAACAGCGGACTATGGTTCGGCATCACCGATACATCGTATGCTAAGGGATCATTTCTTCTCGCAACCAACCAAGTCATGGGATGCGCAAGAATTGTCCGATGAACTGGCGATGACGCCTGCTGCATTGAATCACCACTTATCTCGGCTCAGCCAATCTGGTTTACTCTCCTACACTAACGAAGGAAAAGGATGGAGGACTTACATTCTCCGTGGAGGGAGTTTGTCTCGTTCGCTTGAATTATGCTTTTCTCAGTACGGATTAATTCTGGAACAAAAAATGGATCAACTTGGTTTGAGCTGGAACCGAGAAGGTTTGGCTCTGGAGAATGAAATTGCAGAGGAATCGCCCCTCTCGCTTAACCTGAGTATCACCGACTATCGACCTGAGCAAGAAGGCGCATCCGAGCTAACTCAATGGATGGCTGATTTTGGTTTGCTTGGTGATCGACCCGGTAATGAGTTACTCAAGAATTCGGTCTCAGAACAGCTGTTTACTCTTCTTCTCAACACTGGAAGCCCTATCTCATTGGATGATGCGCATGAACAATTCGGTGGACAAAAAGCTCGGCTGGGTAGAATTCTTGAACGATTTCGAGCATGTGGATTGGTTGAACGAATACCACGAACGGATCGACTCGGATCTGCATTGTGGTCTGCAATGGTCACGCAGCATCAGCGCCGTGGTGAAGACTGGCTTCTCAAAAAGGGAGGTTTCATGCGGCTGATTCCTGAAAAGAATCACAACGCATTGCTTCAGCCCCTCGGCAAAGGTAAACTCACCATCGAAATGGTCCAGAATTCTATGCAAAACATCCAAGCTTCGGATCAAATGCTTTTGCTCAATCTTCTTGGCGGACGATTACCGCTGGGTTACCGACTCATCGGTACTTCAATTGATGAGTCAAAGCAGAACATCACTGCTCGACTCGACCGATTGTTGCGAAGAATTCGACGAGTNGGCACGATGATTGAAGAGGTCTTGACTNCGGGCGATGAACGATGAGCAACNTTGGGTTTGACACCTACGAGCCTTGGTCGGGAGAACAGCGACCACTTTACTTGGCTCCNATGGCNGGTGTTTCAGACCTTCCGTATCGCTTGCTTGCAAAGGAATGTGGNGCAGACATCACCATNACTGAATTCACCAACAGTACAGCGTTGAGTAGGGAAGCAACCGCTTCATGGAGGAAAATGGAGTCTGATCCGAGNGAACAACCGTTCATCCCACAAATCTTTGGAGGNGAAATGGANGANATGGTNAAAGCAGCAACAATGNTGCAAGANTCAGCGGATGTNATCGACCTCAATTTTGGATGCCCGGCACCGAAGGTCACCAGCATCTGTGCTGGNGCNGCGCTGATGGGTGAACCGCANANACTTGTCACGATGGTNGAAAACATTGTGGNAGCNGTNGATGTNCCTGTNACTGCAAAAATGCGCCTNGGTACTGGNCAAGGTCCAAACAATGCNGTCAACATCTGTCGGTCACTGGAAAAGGTCGGTGCACAACGATTGTGCATNCANGGAAGGACGCTTCGCCAGCGATACTCNGGTATTGCTGATTGGGAAACCATACAAACAGCGGTCAATGCAGTTGANNTCCCAGTCGTAGCGAACGGNGACATTACCGATGCCAAAAGTGCACGATTGTGTTTGGAACANACCAATGCCTCAGGACTCATGATTGGGCGCGCNGCGATTGGNCGACCAGACGTCTTNGCTCAAATCAANGTCGGTCTNGGTTGGATGGAAAAAGAAGAGTTNCCTTGGGTCANTCAATACGAAGGTGAATGGGATACGTTGTCTGAAACNTCCCAAGCNTTNGCNTCTCGNAGATGGTGNTGGGATCGNTACNTNACGCTGTGTCGAGAGACCACAGGACTTGCCAAACAAACAATGCAGCGACATGCCATTGCATTCTCAAAAGGGNTACCAGGAGCAAANTCNGTTCGGACGTTNATGCACGAACTTACNGATGTNAATGAATCCGCANAAGCGATTTCAGAATTCTTGAAACCAATCTCAGAAGGTTGACTTCCATTCTTCNAGATCGTTGGCTTCNGCCCACGCCTCGTCGGTGGTTTCACCACGTGACTTGAGAACTTCNCGGGANAGAAGCCAATANATGAGNGCAAGAGAATGTCGACTCTTGTTGTTTGCAGGGAGTGCAACATCGACGTTTCGGAGTTTNTTGTTTGCATCGACAAGCCCAACGATTGGCAGTCCNGTGTTGACAGCCTCTCGNAGTGATTGCTGGTCAGAAGCTGGGTCTGTAACGAACAGGATGTCTGGTTCCTTGTACGAGCGGAGAGCTGGATTTGTCAAGCTTCCCGGGATAAATCGGCCAACAGCTGAGTTTGCACCGATTGCTTCAGCAAACATTCGAGCAGGTCGCTGTCCGTATTGACGAGCGGAAACGACCATGATTTGCGATGGTTCGTATTGGTTCAAAAAGGAGGCAATAATGCGGATACGGTTGTCGGTTTGGTTGAGGTTGAGAAGGTAAAGACCNTCGGAATTGACGGTATCGATGAAACGGCCCATGTCGGCACTCTTCTGCTTTGTTCCAATGTTAACACCGGATTCTTCGTAGAGTTCTAGTGGAATCAGGAGNTCNGTTTCATCAGACATAATGGTGCCTCAGCAAGCAACCGACCNNAACCCTCTTCTTAACCGCTTCGCATCATCTCCAAACTACGTCTNTGACGTAAGAAGGGGAAGAAATCAAATCTGTGTGGATNAAAGATGAAATNATGGGGGGCTCTTTTGCNAANGCGAAAAGAGGNCCTGAGGGTTATTTCNACGACGGGTCTGGGACGCCNTTGCCAGTAAGCGCAAGCGATTTGGAACGATTCATGTATTGCCCTCTTTCATGGCAACTTGCGAAAGANGGAGCATCTGGAATTGGTGAAGCCGTTGAAGAGGGTGTAGAGAANCACAAACAGATCCACAATGAAATGAGTGATTTTCAGACAGCACTNATTCGTATGCGTCGTTCNTTNCTCATNTGGTCATGGTGGTANGGAATAATCATNGCCTTCATCATCGATTCNATCGCCTTTGTCTACATCGACGACGTCATGAACTCACCAATTGANTTTGCAAGGNTTTTNTCGATGTGGTCGGTTTCTTGTCTTATTGCNGCAGTTCTTTCCATTGCCTTNCCGTGGCGTCAGTGGTTCANCATTGAACGCAGTATGANAGANATTCGAGANATTCGNAATCGNTTTNCCTCNACNGGTTTGGAACCCACATGGAGCCCAATTGGCTTCCTTGGNGGATGGTTTTCAGCAGGCAAAACCGAGGCAGGTCTTTTNCTCGCAACCATTGTTATCGGCATCCATGCTATNGCTCTGGTTGCTGCTGAAAACCGNAGTCAAGCTGGTTTTATCCTCATCGTNATTGCCTTCATTTGGACGTTTTTTGCNACTTGGCAACTCCAGCGCTCTCTCAAAGCAGAGAATGANATGGTTTCAAGCCGAGAGAAAGCAGGTCTTGATGCTGGTACTGAGNTGGTTTATTCAGACGACGAGAAGACCAGTGAACTGTTGNTTGACGACGTTTCAGGACTACGTGGGCGACCCGANCAAATCGTCATCATCGAGGGTGAGTTTATTCCTGTTGAGCAGAAGACCGGTAANGTGCCTAAGAAACCNCATCAATCTCATCGTTTACAACTNCTNGCATACATTTCACTCGTNGAATCAAACACNAAGAAATCGCCTCCTTANGGCATTTTACGCTACGGAGANCAAGANATTCACCAGGTCTTTTGGGACGAGCATTCCAAACGACATCTCCAGGAGAACATCATTGAAGTTCAACGACTGATGATCGAAGGCGGTGCCAAACGAAATCACGATCGTGAAGGAAAATGCCGCAACTGCAGTCGCAGATACGCTTGCGATGAATCGCTTGTTTAATCGACGACGCAAGCGTCGTCTTGTGGATAGATGGTACACGTCCGAGTGACGTCAACACTGAGGAGGAAATTGTCTTGTTCCGTGAGGAATCCACCACCCGTGCCGACAACCTCAATGTCCCATTCTCCTGAGACGAACTTGCCACCGAGTTCTGGTTCGATAAGAACGTAAGGTGCTGATTTTGTTGTGTCATGTGTGGCATTGTACTCAATTTTCCCATTCGGATCACGAATCGTGACCTCGACTTCACGTATATCGAAAATGGCAGGAGCGAGATCACGAATAATTTCTCCGGCCATTTCTGTTTTGAAGTAGACACCGATCCTTGTTACTTCTGAATCTATGGTGAACTTTTCATTCCATTCGACATTGACCTCTGCATTCGAGAAATAATGTTCGATAGCAGTGGTTTGAATATCCGTATCTTGCTTTACATCGCCACGAAGGTGCTCCATGTACTCCCTTCCTTGAAGCAAACCAATGCAGCCTGATGTTGAGATAAGCAGCATGGTAAGAGCCAGAAAGACCGCCAACATCCTCTGCTGCATGGTTCAACCCAATCAACTCAATGATATGAAAATCACCCCGTCATGGGGAAGCGTTCAAACGGAGGATGCGATTCAAACACATTGCCTGAATGACGCAACAATGAATCCGAGCGCAAGCGATGACGAACCCTATGAGTGCTGACAGGCATCAATCACTCGAATTTTGCACCACACGTTGGGCATTCCTTTGCATCAGCAGGCACGATAGCACCACATGAACCACAATTTGCCGTTTCGACTTCAGGCTCCGGCGCTCGCTTTCGCCGAGGTCGACGACGCGGTTTTGCGGTTGGAGTCTTGTCACCGTCTTCGGCAGTAACTGGTAATTCAGTATCATCATCGAAAGCAAAGTCCGCACTTGCTTCAGTGATCTCATTTCCGGCGAGTGAACTGTCTGTAAGGCCCATTCCAACAACAACCTTCTCCCCAGGCATAACGCCTTCCTCGCCTGTCAACTCAAACAGATCGCCACGTATGTCGGCATCGCTCGCAGACAGAGTCGTCCAAGCAGCTCCGTCTCTGTCCTCTCCATCGTCCTTGAGCGATTTCATCTTGTCCTTTGATGGCAAAAAGGCATCTAAGTCATGGCCTTCGAAGGATTCTTGAACCGTCTTCAGGGTTGGCACGACTTGGTTTTGCATTTCTTCGATTTCCTCTTCGGTCATGTCTTCCATTGCGATTTCATCTGCGTTTCGCATGTCGTACGCTGCGGTAACTTCTTCCTCCGCAGCAACAACGTTTTCATCCCATTCGTCCTCAAGGTTCGATTCATCATAACCAAATTCTTTCACTGCATCAGCAAAGTCCTCTGAACCACTAACAATCTCATTTTCATCCTCTTCAGGTAATGCGACGACTTCTTTCTCTTTTGGAACATCACGAACACGACGCTCTCTGCGTTCGAAAAACGAGGAAACGTCTTGCTCAGTNCCACAATANGGACAGTTTTCCATCAGGTCGGGAATCGATTCGCCGCATGCATGGCAATCATGGAATTGNGATCGAGCTTTCCGTAGGTTGAACGAACAATGCGGGCATCGGTCTTCATGACCCTCAAGTTCACCGTCGCAAGCAGGACAATAGTTGAAAATATCACGTTCGACTTCTTCTTCGCGTTCACGCGTCAGAAGAATAGCACCAACCAAAACACCGATGAGCGCAAGGGCACCGAAAAGCATGAGAATTGCAGTGCCGGTTCCGTCGCTGTCCCCGCCATTGGCAGTGTTTCCATCAACCATTGCAGTAGAGAATGAGCGCTCAAATGTACTCACAATCATCGGATCGGATGGGATTAACTGAACAATCGACATCTTTCCAGATGCGGTAAAGGTGCATGAAACCTCTTCTCGATCACCCGGGTTTTCGATNATTACATTCGTTGAGGACCACGTTGTTTGGCTGTTTTTGCATGTGAAAGTGATGTCTCCAGTACCACGAGTAGATCGAACATCCAAGGTCATGGTGTACGCTTCACCTGATTCGAGAGGGAACGTTGCTGCTTCACCTCCTTCATCGAGCAACATCATTGAGTCAGCNTCCCAATCCAATTGAAGATTCGCTTCAACCAACACGCTTCCGGTAGCGACGCTGTTGGTCGGAACTCGATCATAGGAATTTGTCGAAACTTTCCACTGCACATTGATGTTTGCTGTGTGTTGGCCCAGAGCGGTTCCATGAGACGTTGTATACGTGTAGGTCTGACCTGAATTGAGAACAATGAGTGGCGATTCAAATGTTTGACCTTCCCAAGTGTAAAGGAACGTTCCCGAAACTGATACGTCACCTGTATTTGTTGCTGTCATCGACCAGTCAACAAGTTCTCCCGCTGCTACTGTTGAACGATTTGCAAGAGCCAGAGGATCAACGAATACATCGGGGATTTCAGGGAGACTAAACGTTGCAATGAGCTCATCATTCTCTGTGCTCTCTTGTGTAAAAGTACCCGACGTGAATGGATCGATAACAGCCGCTAGGGTATACTGCCCTGTCGGCATTCCGGCAATATCGGTACTCACAATGGTTGTCGACCATGATTGAGTGCTGTACCCTGTTCCGGATATTTGTACGTCGAACGATTGCAAGGAACGAATGACTGAGGCACCCTCTCGGAATTGCAAAACCATTGGTACTGTTGTCGTTCCTTCACCGGCCTCACGCGCCAAGGTGCCAGAAACAGTCCAAGGACCGATCAAAGAGCCAGNAGTTTCCGTGATGGTCAGTTCACCATTGTGTGACAAATCCATTCGAGGCTCAACAACAAGATCGATGGACATGGATTTGCCTTGTTCTGAGGATTCTTGGATTTCGTCTCGAACATCTGGCGTGATTTCAATCTGATAGGTTCCAGTCGATGGTGCAACGAAGGTTGTGTTCACCCATGTCTCAGCACCTGCAGCAATGGAGGCGGTTGCAAGTTCAACATCGCTCATTGAACCTGGGAATCGAATTTCAAGATGCGAGGCAGCAGCATCGACACTGCCGATGTTGGCAATCTTGGTGCTAAGTCCCACAGTATCACCAGAATGGATACCGGATGATGGTGTCATGACTGATTCAACGATGTAAAGGCTCGGCAAGCCTTGTACTGTGAAGGAATGGTAGAACTCTTGCGTTGGCCCATTGTTGTATGAATAGCTAACCCACAACTTGTTCTCACCTTCTGCTAAACCGTCCCATGTCGCAGATACAGTGGTAAAATCTTCAGCAAGAATATTGACAGTTGAGGTCAATAGACGTGTGCTTGGCGAAATAGCGTTTGCGTAAAACGAATACTCAACGTTGGCCGCAAGCTGGGAATTTGTGTTTTGGAGCGTCAACGAACCCGTGATTGAACCGCCCTCGGTTGGGCTTGCTGGTAGAATGCTTAGAGTAGAACTTGAGGCCTGCACTCCGTTGCTGTCGTATGAATTTGCAGAGGAAATTGGTACGGATGCCAACATAAGAAGAACACAACACACAGCATATGCGCCTCTCGCCATGATATTTCGACGACATGCGAAGCACTTGAACCCATCTGGTCAGAATCACGTAAGACCGAGGTAATTCGCATGGAAGAAGGGGAGATTTGAAGGATGGTCGCATGTCTAGGTAGACCATGGGAGGGAAGGCTGTTGCAGTAAGCCTCGTTGCCTTCCTACTTCTCTCCATGCTCTCATTTTCACCACCAATGGCGACTCACCTCGATATGGATGAGAAATCGTTTAACACATCCGCCGTGAACATCGTGTTCTCAAATGGGCCCGGTGAAGACGAATCAGTTACTGGGTTGAAGACCATCACATTCAGTTTATCCGGCACTGGTACCATCGACTCTATTTTGGTTGAAATCGCAGTGGTTGGAGGCCCCTACTCAGCACTGACCAATCTAACCGGGTCTCCTTGGTTGTTCAATTTTGACTCAACCTCGTACACCAACGGCACGTACACACTTCGCGCCAGTGGGTGGGATTCAGATGTGAATGATGCAACCATAACAATTAGTGATGAGTTTACAATCGATAATCACATTCCTGAAATCACGGCTTTTACCGCCCTTTCACCCGATATTGGGACTGGTGCAAGCAGCACAGACCGGGCTTGGTTCAATGTCAGTCAAACCGGAACAATCGAATTCAGATACGGTATTTCAGATGACGATTTTGATCGAGCCTCCTTGCAAAATGTACCCGGTCCAGGGACTCCTGCTTCGGATGGTCCAACTTCTCTGGCATACGGCTGGGACTGGAGTACTGGCGCATTTTCCGAGGGAACCTGGAATCCTCGACTAACGGTCTTCGATAATTCAGGATTGAGCAGCTCTGAAACGATTTTTATCGGTATTGACCGAAGCGGGCCAACAATGGGTGCTGTAGCCATTGGTAACGGGGCTTCATGGCAATCATCAACGTCCGTGACAGTAAATGGAATACTCGATGCAGCAAACGATGGGTCAGGAAGTGGTGTTGATTATGTCGAATTACAGATCGATGGGGGTACATGGACGTCATTGTCGAGCAACTCCCACACCATCGACCTGAGCGAAGGCAACCATACAATCTCTCTTCGGGCAACTGATCGTGTTGGAAACATCGGGAACACGATCTCTGAAACGATTCGCGTCGATACCTCAATGCCGGAACTTGTTGGGTGGACTGTGGATGCGTTAACCACAGATCTGATTGGAACTGCAAATATTTCCTACTCAACGTACGACCTCCTATCAGGTATCGATCTCAGTGCTGTATCGTTGCAGTATGGATTCGATAGCAATGGCGTAGGACAAACACCTGACCTCTCAGGCCAATGGTTGGAACTGCCAGGTTCCGGACTCGACCGTGGATTGGCTATGGCCAATTGGGCAACGAAATCTCGTCAATACCTCATGCTGCGAGCCACGATTGCAGATGAGGCTGGCAACACTGAAACAACAGAACCCCAAGCATTCCAAGTCATGCCCGGACTTGACCTTTCTTGGAATACAACAGCAACGGATGTCGACCGTCTGGTGGTGCGTCCAGGTGAGACTTTCGGAAATGTCGCCATCACAGGAGAACTGAGGTCAAATCAGATGTATGCTGGTGCGGTTGTCGTCAGTCTGGAGGCCGCTCCTGCTGATCGCAGTGCAACAACTCAGTGGACGGTGATGAACGTCCAAACATTACCGGCAGGCTCCCTCGGTGATGGTGTCGAAATCATTGAATGGTCGTACACAGTTCCAAACAGTGGTCAATATGATTTGCGTGTTCGAATTGATCCTACAAACGTAATTGACGAAAACAGCGAAATCAACAACGACCATTACATGGTTGTTACCGGTGCTGACGTATCGAGTCCGGGTCTCGTTCCATCGTTTGCACCGACACTTAGTGCATTGATTTTTGTTGGATTCGTTGTTGCGTTGCTTCAACAACGAGATTGAAAAAGCGTGGCGAGTGGCATTGGTACATGCGACAAGGGTTGCCACGTATCCCCAAGGACAGAATCGCGGTCCTTATTGGTTCAAAAGGAGCGACAGCAAAAGCACTCCGGGAAGCATCAGGGTCCAAGGAATTCCACATTGATTCTGAATCCGGTGATGTCGAGGTTGTATGGGGAGAACCTGGTTCTTACGACCCAATCAAGGCAATGAAATTCCCGGATGTTATCAAAGCGATTGGACGAGGGATGGCACCAAACGCTGCAATTCGGTTGCTTGAAGACGGCAATTTCTTTGAAATGGTTGATTTGAAAGATTTCGTTGGTAAGCGCGCCCATCAACAACGTCGGATTCGTGCCCGTATTATTGGAAGCCAAGGAAAGATTCGACGTTTGATTGAGAACCTCACCGATGTTGAGATTACAATTTACAAATCGACCGTTGTTTTGGTTGGAGATGCAGACGGCCTTGGATTGGCTCGTCAGGCTATTGAAATGATTGCAGGTGGCTCTGAACACGGCAGTGTACTCGCATTCTTGGAGCGTAGCCGCAAGCGAATGAAGGTGGATAATCGATCCCTTGAGTACATCGAAGCACGTCAGGACGAAAGAAAATCAGACGGATTTGATGGGTTAGTACCAGGACTTGCAGACATCTCGGAACGCCGAGGACGACGACTACGAGCGAGCCAAATCGATCCGCAAGATGATGAAGCGGTCGAAGCGATGATGGAAATGGCAGAAGACGAGTCAGTAACGTGGGAAGAAGAGTGATTCACTCCTCTTCACGTTCCACAACATGTGAGAGATCCATCTCAAGAACGTCGTACATCGCATCTGCGAGTTCGACACTGATTCCGTTTTTGTTGGCCCACTCAACAAGACGTGTGACATCTCGTACGAGAAATTCCTTGGCCTTGGGGTGATTTTGAACTACACCTTGGCCTACGTCAATTACAACTGGAGCGTTTCCATGCCAGAGAATGTTAAACGGTGAAAAATCGCCATGGACAAGCTCAGCTTTTTGCCAAGAGACCGCAAGGAATTCGAGCATCTCGTCGTAAACAGCCTGAGGATTTTCAATTGCAACATCCCGTAATTTCGGAGATGGTTGCGACTCTGTACCAAGGTAATCCATGATCAAGACATTTTTGTGTATGGCCAAAGGCTGAGGCACAGGAAGACCCCACCTATGGAGTCGCATGAGGTTGCGGTGTTCTTTTCGGACCCAAATATCAACAAGATCACGATGACGTCGGCGGAGGCCACCGAATCTTGGATCACCCTCAATGTATTGCATCAGATTCTTGAACACTGCATTTGAGGTATGAAAAATTTTCACTGCCACACTCTTTCCTTCGATGTTCGTACCGTGGAAAACGTGGGCTTCTTTACCGCGCGCAACTGGGAAATCAAGCGTATCCAGCGCTCCAGCGTTCATCAGTTTGAACAGCGACATGAGCGTTAATCGGTCGAATACCTGATCAAAGACACGACGATCTACCCAGTCATAGCTACCCGTCCCCATTGCGCCTTGTATGCGGTTTTCGATTTTCTTGAACATTCGTTTGTTCTTTTCTTCTTTCATCCAGTTGTACTGACTGTCTTTTTTTGCAAGATCTGAGATGAATTTCGAAGTATGCCGATTATCATGATCGTCATCGGCTTGCTCTTCCTTGGAACGTTGGCGTCGACCTCGCTTGCGACGTGTCTGCTTACGTTGGCGAGTCCGTTCGGTTAACTCATCCCAGTCATCGCCAGAACGTGCCATGTCAAAACCCCTCGACCATTTGTTTGTATTCGATGGACTTCAATTCTTTGCCTTTCAAGCGAACAAAGCATCGATATCGTCGTCGTCATCGTCATCATCATCGAGCGGTTCGGGTTCTGGCATATCCTCGACAATCTGTTCTTCTTCGACCACTTCATCCTCATCTGAACCAAACATGTCATCAACATCGTCGTCATCTTCATCTGAACCAAACATGTCATCAACGTCCTCATCGTCATCATCGGTTTCTTCAACAGCCTCTTCAACTGCACCAGAAGAGCCAAACAAGTCATCGCCAATGTCATCCTCATCACTACGGGAATTCATACCAAACATGTCAACAACGTCCGGAAGGACCTGTTTTCGAGAGAGGTACATTGCTTGTGTCTTGGTATAGCGGTGTTTAACGTCCGCTTTTGAATCTTGGAAATCCCATGGCCAAACGATGATCAAATCTCCTTCGCGTACCCATTGTCGGCGACGCATCTTGCCAGGAATTCGAGCCATTCGCGTTTCGCCATCAGCACAGAGAACGGTCACACGTCGGCCACCGAGAATCTCCTCTGCAAGTGCAAACATTTCTCCCTTGTAACCAAGTTCTCCCTTGGATTTACCGTTGTTGGGGAGTTTTACTCGAATTTTACCGGATGAGCCTTCAGGATTTTCCAAGCGTGCGAGTTCTTCCTCGTCCACCTTTTCCTCAAAACGTCGTCCCATTGGGTCTCACCATGTTCTTCGAGAGGTCAACCCCTCTTGAAGTCGCCCCTTATCATTGGAGTGAATCTGCAGCATTGCGGCAAAGTTCGATAAGTTCGCCACCATACAACCCGAATGCAACTGTTCCAATTGCGCAAAGTGCGATTGCAACTCGGATGGATGCACCAGATGCAAGAGCTCCTTCTCGTCCTTCTTCGGGCTCGTGGAAGTACATGACGACAGCAATACGAAGATAGTAAAACATCGAAATAGCGCTGTTAATGACCATGAGTAGAGCAAGCCACCAAACCCAGTGGGCATCGCCAATCGCTGAAAGAGAACCCGTTCCTGTTGCAACTTCAACAATTCCCATGATGACGAGCAACTTGGAAAGGAATCCAGCCATTGGTGGTACACCAGCGAGAGAGATCATGAACAGGAACATGGCAACAGCAATGAGTGGCTCACGCTTTCCAAGTCCAGCAAGTGAGGAAAGTCTCGAGGCTCCCCCTTCCATCTCGAGGACACCGAGGACAAGGAAGGCTCCAAGTTTGAAGAACACAAGAACGAACATGTGGAAGAGAAGAGCCGCTACAACCACATCCATGGCGTCGCCTCCGTTATCCACCAGTCCCCAGTTCCAAGCACCGATAGCGGTCAATGCGGCCAGCATGTAACCTGCATGGGCAACCGATGAGTATGCGAGCATTCGTTTTGGATTCTCACTTCCAAGCGCAGCAATGTTGCCCCAAGTCATTGTGACTGCTGCGAGGACACCGAGAAGTCCAATCCAAATAGCCGAGCCCTCGGCATCCGCATCGGGTACGGTGATGAGCAACAGAACACGCATCAAACCGAGCATACCCATGGCCTTGCTTGCGGTTGCTAAGACACCTGCAACAGGACTGTTTGCACCTGAATAAGCATCGGGTGCAGCGAAGTGGAACGGGGCTGCGCTNATCTTGAAGGCAAAGCCAACCAGTACAAAGCCAAGCGCCATCATGCTCANCGAAGANGCCCCATCNGCTGCCCACTNTGCTGCGAGTNCATCGAATTGCAACGAACCNGCCCACAAGTANAGCATACTCAGACCGTANAGTCCAACAGCNGACGCNACCGAACCGACGATGAAGTACTTGGCACCACCTTCTGAACCNGCTCGNGTTTCTTTGTGGAANGCGACGAGAACATAGGTCGAAAAGGAGGCAAGTTCCAANCCNACAAACAAAACAAACATGTCTTGGGCAAGNGCNACNACNCTCATTCCAAGTGCTGANGTNAGCATNAAGATGTAGAAGTCTGCTTGACGACGGTTGTTGAACAACACATCGATGTCATCGCTCTTCTGGGAGCCCGTTGGCAAGCGATCGAGCGATGCAATTGCAGCGAGAAGCAATGCGGCAAAGAAGATAGCCTCGAAAATTCTGGAGAACATGTTTACTTTGAAGATTTCAATTCCGTTTTCGCTTGAGATAATCTTGCTATCCGCCGCTGATGCGTCAAGAAGATACCAAACCACTTGGAACAGTGCGACGGCCATCGTAAGAACGGCCAAGAGACCTGGTAGACGAGGTGATGCGACTGCCTTGTAGCGTGTTCCGCCAAGGAACCAAGGCAGTCGAATCGATGTACCTGGAATACGGAACGTCCCGTTTCCAAGATTTGGAACGATCATAATCAACAGCAATCCAACGAACACAGTGAATTCTGGACCAAGTGTCTCAATCATGTCGGCATCAAATCCGTTTTCTGTTGACATTTCAGACACCTCCTAAGTTGAGGAAGACCATTGCGCTTCGAGTCCACATGTCCATCATATCAAGGAAAATCCATGGCATGATACCAAAGAGGATGGTGAAGGCTGCGAGCAACAGCATTGCGATTTTCTCGGTGTTGTCAATGTCAGGGACTGGCTCACCGTGGAGGCTTTCAGGTGGCTGTGTGGCCTCACCTCCCTCGAAAATTGTTCGCTGCATGGACCAGAGATAGTACGCAGCAGTGATGGCAAGAACAAGAGCTGGGAGGAGAATCCACCAGCCGTAAGTGTACCAATAAGCAACCATGAGCATGAACTCGGCAACGAAACCTGCCAACAATGGAAGGCCGAGGGAAGCCATCCAACCGAACATCATGCTCGTAGCAAGCCATGGTGAATGTTTCGCCATTCCTCGCATGGATCCAATTTCCATGCTATGATAGTGATGCTTAAACGCGCCACAAACTGCGAAGAGCATTGGGCTAATGATACCGTGAGCGAACATCATGAAAAGTGCAGCAGCCCATCCGAGCGGTTGCATGCTTGCAATGCCCAAGAGGATAACACCCATGTGTGAAACGGAGGAATAGGCGACCATTTTCTTGAGGTTGGTCTGTCCGAGACAGACAATAGCTCCCCATACCAATGATACCAATCCAATCATCATGATGATGAATTGAAATTCTTCCAATGCATGAGGAAACAGGGAGATAGGTAGACGGAACATACCGTAGGCACCCATCTTCAACATCACACCAGCCAACATCATCGAACCGCCGGTTGGTGCCTGAACGTGTGCATCGGGAAGCCAAGTATGGAACGGTGCTGCTGGGAGTTTGACGAGGAAACCAAGCATGAGCATGATGAAGAGAACCTTCTGGACTTCAAGCCCAAGCCAAAAACCGTTTGCGTTGGCGCCGTTTGCTTGAACAACCATCTCTTGCATGCTGAAGGTTTGCGTATCCATCAGGAAGTACATCGTCAGCAAGCCGAGAAGCATGATGACGGATGCAGTGAAGGTATAGATGAAGAACTTCTGAGCTGCATACTTACGGTCTTTCCCGCCCCACTTGAGAATCATGAAGAACATCGGAATGAGTGTCAATTCCCAGAAGACATAGAACATGAACATGTCAAGAGCGACAAAGACACCAATCAGTGCACCACCGAGCATGAGCATGAGCGGGAAGTATGTTGCTCCTGCCTTCTCGTTCCATGTTGCGATGATGGTGATTGGCATTAGCAGCGTTGTCAGCCAAACCATTGGGAAGGAAAGTCCGTCAACACCAACCGTCCAAGTGATACCGAGTTGTTCAATCCAAGTATAGGACTCTTGGAATTCAAACGTGTTGAACGCGATGTCGTTCCATCCAACATCACCAATTTGACCCAAGAACATGAGCGTTGTAACAGCAAACATGCCGATGGATATAATCAGGGCAGCCATGCGAGTTGGCGCACCAAACTTTTCCCGGGCCTCTGGGTTGAGTCGAGAAGTCATAAGCAACAAGAGTATACTTGCAAGAATTGGTACGATGACCAACATTGAGAGGAAATCAATGTTCAAATCATCACCCCCAGAAGCAAGTAGATGACAAGGACACCCAAGGCTGCCATCATGATGTAGTCTCGAGCAGATCCGGTTGTCAAGCGGCGAACCTGTGTGGAGATTTTCTGAGATGTTGATTCAATTGTTTTGATGGTTCCATCAACAACATTTCGATCGAAAGCAGCACTGATGTTTGCGAAACCGACAACAAGTTTCAGCATGGCCGCATCGTACCACTTGTCAAAATACAATCGTTCCCTAAGTGCATCTGAAAGACCCGAATTCGCCCATGCGCTGTTGTCGAATCCACGTTTTTTGTTGACTCGTGACGATAAGTTGACGATTGGCTGCATCCATGGTTTTGCTTTCTCACCTTCTTTGAGCGATCCACCGTAAAGAGCCATAGCAAGGCCAGGGCCAACAATTGCGCCAATGAAGATGGCCACATACGTCAAGACGAAGAAGAACGCATCTGGATTGAGGAATACGTGTTCAAATTCATAAATCATACCATCGATGAAATTCTTATCGCTAAAGAAAGCATAGCTAGTATCGCTTGACCAATGCGTAAACATCATACCAGCTAGAATCACACTCGACAGCGATACAAACGTTAGAATGACCAATGGAATTGGAATCCATGGTGTTTGTTCGTGTACGTGCTCTGCAACTTCTGTCTTTGGTTTGCCTGCGAACGTCTTGAGCCACATTCTCGACATGTAAAACCCAGTCATGGCAGCGCCAAGAAGAACACAAGCGGCCGGGAAGAAGAACCGAGGGTCTTCGAGCGCAACACGCCATGCATTTGCAATGATGCCCTCCTTCGACCAAAATCCTCCAATCAATGGCAATCCCATAATGGACGCTGAGCCCACCAACATCGCTGTTGCAGTAATCGGCATCTTCGATGCAAGGCCACCCATGTTCGACATCGACTGTGCGTCGAAGTCGTCGTGATGGTCATCGTGATGGTCGTCATGGTGATCGTCGCCGTGGTCATCGTGATGATGGGCATCATGGTGTGCATGATGCATCTCATGGATGACAGAACCACTTGCCATGAAGAGCATTCCTTTTGCCATTGCGTGATTGAAAAGGTGGAACAGTGCAGCTCCGAAAGCCACGATTGCATATTTTTCTTT
>NZVG01000016.1 GCA_002698145.1 Methanobacteriota archaeon
GTTTCCGTTGGCGGAAAGCCTTGCACGAGAACAATCACCACAGAAAGGATTGGTGATGGATTCAATAAATCCGATTTTCCAGCCTTCTGCGGTGGTGTANACCTTCGCAACNTCGCTTTTNTGAATTGCTTGATCGGATTGCAGTGCTCCGAGCTCCTTTTCGATTCTTGAACGCATGACTTCACCTGAAACAACATGATCCAAATTCCAATTGTTTGTGGTCCCCACATCCATGTATTCGATAAATCGGACTGGGATTTGACGTGGACCAAATGTTTCGATCATGTCGATTAGTTGGTCGTCGTTCACGTTTTTCTTTACTACTGTGTTGATTTTTAGAGGAATGCCTCGTGCTTGAACTTCATCGATTGCCTCCAATACAATACTTGGTTCGGCGTCTGTATCTCCCATNCTTTGATACACTTCTCTCTTCAACGAATCCAAAGAGATGGTAACTCTACTCAAACCAGCCTCATGGAGTTTGATCAATTGCCTCTTTAGTAACAATCCATTGGTTGTTATCGCAATGTCCAAATCAGCCGAAGAGGCTCGAAGTTGTCGAATTAGCTCATGCAAATCCCGACGAAGGAGTGGTTCTCCACCGGTTAAACGAACCTTTCGTAAACCATGCGGAATCAAGGCCTCGACCACTCGTACAATCTCTTCGAACCTCAAGATGTCTTCTTTGGGNAGAAATTCATGATNNTCGTCAAAATGTTCTCTCGGCATGCAGTACCGACACCGCATGTTGCAACGGTCGGTCACCGATATTCGTAGATCGAGGAGAGGTCGGTCGTGCACGTCCTCCAAGACCATGCCNTTTCCANTTCGCTTTGCATTGTGAATGTTTGCAAGGCTTCATCTGATATGATTTTCTGGGAAGGGCATGGGCAAAGGCTGGGTCAAAAAATGGGGACCCCGAGGAAAAGGGCATCGCCCTAGCCACATTCCTGCCCTTGAGGTAGAACCAACCGGCCTCGAATCTGACTCCTGGATATTGCCTCCTTCAAAAAGTCACCTCATCCGAATGTTGCTTCTATGTGCTCTAAGTAAGAAAAAGCATACACTCCTTGGATTTGAAAGGATGGGAGAAGATGCTGAAAGTATGATGCGATGTTTGTCTCAACTGGGTGTAAATTTTGTTGCAAAAGAGGATGGCATCGAAATTACAGGGAAGAGTTTGCAAGGGTTCACACGATCACCCAGTGTTCTTCACGCAGGAAATTCTGGTACCGCGCTTCGATTATTGATTGGTCTAACCTCTCGACTCAATTTTGTCAGCATGGTCGACGGTGATGCNAGTTTGAGAAACCGTAACCACGCTGATTTGTTGGCTGCAATCTCTCCTCTCAACGTGCAGTTTTCATACGGAATCGAACAGGAGCGNCTTCCGATTCTCGTTCATGGNCCTTGGAACGGCAACGAAATGCATGTCGATGTGGGTCGTTCGTCACAACCATACACGAGCTTGTTGCTTTCATCATCTGAACTTGATGTCGATTGCATTATCACCACGAAAGGTGATGCAGTCAGCCGGAGACATGCAGCGCTGACCATCGATCTGATGCGACAGAGTGGCGCTGTGTTAAACCTTGAAGATGAGACAACAACCATTGCACCATGGACATCAAATCCACCCACTGAGTGGATCGTTCCATCCGATGGGTCGATGATGGCGTTTCCTATCCTCGCCTGTGTACTGAAGAAACAGTCAATATTCATCGAGAACCCTGTTGAGAAAAAGGATGCTTTGGGGCATGAAATCGTTCTTGACTTCCTCAACCACTTTGGTGTTGAAATGAATGAACAAACGCTGAATTACGTAGGAAAAGAGACCTCAGTCGAAATCAACCTCCGTGATGCGAACGACCTTCTTCCACCATTGGCGGCCATTCTTGCGCTCTCAGGAGGGGGGCGTTTGGTTGGTGCATCCCACGCCAAACACAAGGAAAGCAATCGAATCGAATCGGCAGCGGCTCTTCTCAGATCGTTCGGATTGCAATGCAAAATTGAAGATGATGGCCTTTCTATAGAGGGCGGTCAAACAATCATGAAACCCACGACCATCGTCGATACTTATGGAGATCACCGAATCCAGATGACCGCTCTGTTGCTTGCTAGTGAATCTGGCGGAACCGTTGAAGGCCCAAGATTGCACCAGATCGCAGATCCTGGATTTTTGGAGCGGTTTTCATCCGTGCCGACCGAAGTGCTTGTCAAGGGAATCCAAAGGTAGACGCAACGCTGTCGGACGACCATGTACACAAGCCCATGGGTTTGGAACATTTCTCATATCCTCAAGCAATCGTCGCATTTGAGCGATTGTCAACTTATCATTGGCTTTGACCGATCCACGGCAGGCATTGAGGAAAGCAATGTGGTCTTTTCGTCGTTCAATGGTCTCGAGAGGGGCACCATCCTCAGACATATCCTGCAATAAGTCGAGTAAAAACGGCTCCACTTCATCTCCGTCCAACAATCGAGGTGCTTGAACCACGTCCCATTGACCGTCTTTTTGCTTCTCAAGTATGAAACCCAACTCTCGGAATCGTTCCAGAAACGACTCAAGTCGAGCCTCTTGAGTCAGTGATAGTTCAATTCTAGAAGGTACCAATCGTGGTTGAGGTATCCACATACTCTCATCGTTGCGTAAGCGCTCGTATCGAATTCGTTCATGAAGAGCATGTTGATCGATGAGGAGCAATTCTTCACCAGCTTGTGCAAGAATATAGGAATCTGCGAATTGTGACAAAGGTTCCATGACTGGTAAGTCATTTTCCAATGCTGCAAGGGGCAATTCTTCTGTGGGAGAAACGCTACCACCGCAGCCAGCATGTCGGTGAAGATCTCTTTCCTGCTTGGAAAGTGCGGGAGCGACTGGGGAGGCCGACAACCCTGGAAGTGAACGTTGAGCAGCGGCTGCAAACGATTGAGGCCGAGGTTTTTCGGAGCGGTCAATACGCTCTTCGGCTACTTGACCTACGAGATTGAGTTGTGTTCCTGCTGCAAGCGCCCAAGCNGGCGTCGACATAGAATTCGAAGGTTGTTCAATCCCTTGACTCGGGACAAGCAATTCTTGGATGGGTCGATTCTGTTCATTTTGAGCAAGCCCTTGCAGTTCCTGAAGTTCACCGCTTGAATCGGGTTGCGTTGGAGAGGTAGCGAGAGTGTGTGCAATGGCCCGTTCGAGTCGCTCTAGAACCCTCCAAGAATGACGCAGCCGCACCTCACGTTTTGTTGGGTGCACATTGACGTCCACTTCATTCGCCGGAACCTGAAGATGAAGAACAGCAACGGGGTGGCGTCCTTGCATTAATCGTGTGCGATAACCTCGACGAATCGCTTGATGAAACGGTGTTGATGCTACAGGACGGTCGTTAACAAAAATGTGAACTTCGTCGCCTTTGCCTCTTGAGATGTCGGGCGCACTGATGTATCCGGTCCAGGATTCATCACCTGGAACATCCGCATCGTTTGCCGGCAGAGCCAATGGAAGAAGACTGGATGATTGGCCGCCCAAAACATCGTACAAGCGATCCTCTATCGAACTGCTTGAAGGCATGTTCAATGTCGAGCGACCATCGATCGTGCAGCGGAAGGAAACGTTTGGATGTGCAATTGCATGAGCAACAACGACCTCTACGATTCGAGCGTGCTCGGTCGCAGGCCGGCGCTGGAATCCAAGCCGGACGGGCGTGTTTTGGAACAATTGTTCAACCGTCACCACTGTTCCGTTTGCCATTCCAATTGGTTCGATGGGCTGTTTTCTTCCAGCATCCATACGAATGCAGCGTCCTTCTTGCCCATCAGGTTTCGACGCAACGGTCAACTTGGAAACAGTACCAATGCTTGCAAGTGCTTCACCACGGAACCCGAGCGTATGTATTTCATTGAGGTCTTCTGGTTGGCTCAATTTGGAAGTTGCATGGCGAGAAAGAGCGAGTCCGAGATCGTTTTCGTGAATCCCAGTGCCGTTGTCTTCGATNCGGATGAGATCGAATCCACCGCGTTCAATCTCAACGTGAATGGCCGTTGAATTTGCGTCCAGAGCATTTTCAAGCAGTTCCTTCACGACCTGAGCAGGGCGTTCCACCACCTCTCCTGCAGCAATGTGGCCAATGGTAATTTCATCGAGTTGTTGAATCCTTTTTGGCTCGCTCAATTCATTCATCTCCCAATCGAATCTTTAGACGCTCTATCAAGGCAAATGCGTCTCGCGGTGACATGTCATCGAGATTCAGTTGTGTCAACGTCGAGATTACATCCTCCTGTGCCTTGGAAATGGATGGTCTTTTTGATTCATTTGTTTGCATTGCAGCCGCAGCAAAATATCCCAACAGAGAAGATTGCCCTTCTTCCCTCGTGTCGGGGGCTCCGTCTCGACCGGCCTTTGCACCCTGAGCTTGTTGCTCGAGGAAGGCGAGAAGATCGGTGGCCCTCTCAACCACATTGCGAGGGAGTCCTGCCAAAGCAGCTACTTGGACGCCATAGGATTCATCGCATGGGCCATCGGCAACGGTATGTAAGAATCGTAAGGTACCATCGTTCTGGGCAACTTGAACATGGACATTTGCCAGTCCATCGACTTCCGATTCAAGTCCGACCAATTGATGATAATGCGTCGCAAAAAGACTTCGTGCTCCGATTCGGTTGCAAACATCCTCAGTGACCGCCCAAGCGATGGAAAGACCGTCAAAGGTGGATGTGCCTCGACCTATTTCGTCGAGGAGAAGCAGTGAATTGGGTGTTGCACGACGCAAAATATGGGCAACCTCGATCATTTCCATCATGAATGTGGAGCGCCCTCGCCTCAAATCATCACTCGCTCCGACGCGCGTAAATATCCGATCGATGAGGCCGAAACGCGCTTTTTGAGCAGGAACGAAACACCCTGCTTGCGCAAGGATGCTTACCAACGCAACCGTTCGCAAGTAGGTTGACTTTCCACCCATGTTGGGTCCAGTGATAAGTAAAAATCGCCGCCTGTCGTCCATTACAATATCGTTCGGCACGAAACCCTGCTGAACCTCCAAAACGGGATGGCGGGCTTGGGTTAAGACCATTTTTCGACCCTCTGTCAACGTTGGTTTTACCCATGACCGTTGGCGTGCGGTGAAGGCAAAGCATTGCAAAACATCGATTGCTGCAACCTTGGAGGCAAGTTGTGAGAGTTGATTTGCATGCTTGCGAACACGTTCCCGCAACGAACAAAACAAGGTATACTCGATGCTTTTGGATTTGCTTTCTGCTGTGAGTAGAAGATCGTCCTGTTCCCTTAGTTCATCGGTTACATACCGGCTCCCATTGGTCATCTGTTGCTTGCGAGTCCAGTCTTCAGGAACTTTGTCCTGATGCGTTGATGTCACCTCGATAAACCAACCTATTTGTCGGTTCATACGAACTTTCAAGCTGGGTATATTCAGGTCACTACGCAATGTGGTCTCAAGATTAGAAAACCAATCATGCCCTTGATTCGAGGCGTTTCGTAATTTATCAAGTTCCTCGTGAATCCCAAACCGAATCAAACCGCCATCCCGGAGTCCAAGTGGAACATCATCGACAAGAGTACGGTGAATGTCTTCCGCAACATCGGTCAATGCGTTGAGGTTTTCGACGAGGTGGCCTAAGAGACCATCCTCGGTTTCTGAGCAAAGGCGCTGAATGGCTGGAAGGCGTTCGATTGCATTCGCTGTTGCGAGTAAATCTCGTGCATTCGAGCGATTGTACTTCAACTGAGTTGCAAGCCGTTCCAAATCCAGCATACCTTTGAGACTCTCGCGCAGATGATCCAATCGCTTTGAGGAACGCATTAAGGCACCGACAGAAGCATGTCGTGCTTGCATGGCTTCAGTGTTTGAAAGAGGACGTAGTAACCATGACTTGAGGCATCTTCGTCCCATCGCAGTTCTGCACTTGTTCATGGCCCAAAGAAGAGAACCTTCGTATTCTCCTGCCAACGTTTGTGTAATTTCCAGATTGCGCAGTGTGGTTTGATCGAGAACCATCCCCTCGGTTGTATCCTGAATTTCAACATCTCGAATTGCAATTTCATCATGCCGGTGGACAGATGCGAGATAATCGGCTGCAAGTGCCGTTGCTTGAAGCGCTTCAGGTGATTGTCCAAGGTCAATGTGACCAAGGTCATTCACCTCCAACATGGCTCTTAATCGCTGATGAGCGCGCTTTGGTTGGACCGAATGTTGACTCACTACAATCGAGTCGACCATGCTCAAGAGATTCAGGAATTCACTCCGCTCTGCATCCTGTGGAGTGAGAATCAACTCACTTGGATTCCATCGCATTATTTCATCGTAGACAGAAGCCCACTTCCCATCACCGGAAAAAGCAACAGCCCAAGCATGCCCTGTTGAAGCATCAATCATTGAAATCGCTGCTGTATCATTCTCAATCAGGAGGCTGCAAAGCAATGCGGATGCATCCGAGCCAATCAGGGATTCTTCGTAAAGCGATCCTGGTGTGTAAATCCTGGTGACAACTCGTTCGAGGAGTTTTGCACCCTCGCGCAACTCTTCTTCTTGTTCAGCAACGGTGACCTTGTAGCCTGCTCGTAGCATAAGACGAAGATTCTCCTCGAGTTGATGCCATGGGAAACCAGCCATCGGTATCGGTTCATCCGCNTTCTTGTCCCTTGAGGTCAATGCAAGACCGAGAACGTTTGAGCCTACTTCTGCGTCGTCGTGAAACAATTCGTAAAAATCACCCATTCGAAAGAAAAGAATTGTTCCTTGATTGGCTTCTTTGAGCTCATGGAATTGGTCCATCATGCTCCTTTTTGCCACAGAAACCCCTACCTTGCATTATGCAGGATTGAGCCTGATGACGAGAGGTGATTAAGGTTCGGAAAAGTCCGTGTCTTACGCTTTGTTGGTACGGTAGGCTTTCTCCACCATCATGTAGGCTTGCGTTGCAATCATTATTACACCAACAAGAATGAATGCAAAGTTGAGGAAACCTCGTCCTGATGAGAGAGAACCTTCGATTGTTAGATCAAGAGATAAGCGGTCAGCCTCGCCTTGTGCATTGAATCCGTGAACGTACAAAGAATCTCCTTCAATAGAGCTCCACGTTGGTTGAAGGGGGAGTGCATATGCGAGATTTTTCGAACTGGCCGCACCGGTCTCAACATCAACACGGAGGACAGATTCACTACTGCGCTCAGCAAACAACCAGGCACGGTTATTCTCCGCCTCGTAAACCATCGAAGTGGACGCATAATCGAAGTGTTGTATTGTGTCCGATGAGACGATGTAAAATTCTTGGTTTGTAGAAGCGACGGCCCCACCTCCGGCTGTTCGGAAGAGTGAATGAATCTCACTTCCCTCCCGAAGGATTGGCAGAACCTGCGGTGCGATTGACGTGTTACCGTCCCAGATAACATGTGCCAAAACAACCTCGAGTTTAGGGGAGGCAGGACTATCAGATGACGTGTTTAAGATGTAGGTTCCAACCGCAAGAAACGTTGAATCTTCAAGGTAAACGACATCGTCCCAAATGATTGGATCTTCGATTGGAGCGCTCACTGAAACAATGTCTTGGCCGCTCCAACCACGGAGCCCGGATCCACCATCTTCAGAGGTAATTAGCAATCGATTGTTTAACATCGAAGATGTGTCGGTCGCCAGAGCATTTATTCCAAACTCAGACCCATATGTATCTACCAATATTTTTTCTGATATTGCTCCGTTAACGTAAGTCGATATTGTGTTCATTGTGTGTGAGAAGGTCACTATTCCGTCTTCATCGGCAGAAAACAACGTGATGTTTTCAATCGCTGGATCATTTGGCTGTAAAATATCATCAACGTCATCGACGTTCATTTGCTGGTACATCCTAAGTCCAGACTGAGTTTTGAGAATAGCGCTGTGTGCTTGATCCCAAGAAGCTCCTTGATGATAGTCAATATCAATCAAGAACTCTCCTTCTTCAAAGACCAAGTCGTCTGATGCATCCGTTCCGAGCACCATTCCTTCGAGCGAGCTCGTGCCTCCAATGAGGAAACCTCCGATGATAATGAAAATGAAAAAAACGCCTATTGCGAGCCATTGATGCTCTGATTCTTCCTCGAGTAACTTCCTCCAGCCACTCGCCATGATGCTAGGAAGGGTCCGATGATTAAGTTCCTTCCCATTGTTTTGACGTGAATTAGGCCGTCATTCTACCGGCCGTAGCGCATCGGAGGGATGATAAAGGGAGCATCAGTCGGAGGCATGCTTGGAGGACCGAATATGGCACGTAAGCCCGCATCTATGTATCGCCGTCTCAAGGGACCAGCCTACACCCGACGCAAGTATATCGGCGGTGTCCCGAACAATCGTATCCTTGCATTCCACTCTGGAAACCGCCGTGCTGCAGAAACCGGTGGATTTCCTGTTGTCCTCGAGCTTCGTGCCGACAACGATTGTCAGATTCGACACACAGCTCTTGAAGCTGCACGTGTAATTTCCAACTCCACCATCCGTAATGCCGCTGGTGCGCAAGGATACGCACTCCGTGTCCACACCTACCCACACCACGTTCTCAGAGAGAACAAGCAAGCAACAGGTGCTGGTGCAGATCGTGTCTCACAAGGGATGCGCTGCGCATTTGGTAAAAACGTTGGAACCGCTGCACGAGTACGAAGGGGCCAGCGCATCATATCCATTCACTGCAACGCAGGAAATTTCCTGACCGCTAAGGACGCACTCCGCAAGGCAGGCATGAAATTCCCAACACCAACAACAACTCGCGTTGTGCGTGGTGCAGAACACCTCAAGGGACTTGTTTGAACAACTCCAATAGTACCATCCTTGGATGGTTTGAATAAGCGAATGCTCATTGATGATGACGTCTTGGAAAGAATGAGGTGAGTGAATGCGCGTTGCAGTTCTCAAAGAAGACAATTGTCAACCAAAGAAATGCAACGACGAGTGTTTCCACTATTGTCCACCGGTACGAAACGGGCAAGAATGCATCGTGATGGACGAAAAAACCGGCAAACCTCACATCTCCGAATCCTTGTGCATCGGGTGTGGAATCTGTATCAATAAGTGTCCTCATGATGCATTGATTATCGAACAATTGCCAAGCGAACTTGAAACCGATATGATTCATCGATACAGTCTGAATGGTTTCAGACTCTTTCGTCTTCCGACACCCACAAAAGAGTCCGTTGTTGGGATTCTCGGCCCAAACGGGATGGGGAAATCGACTGCATTTAACGCACTTTCTGGCCGAATTACACCGAACCTAGGAGATTGGTTGGACCAAGACCCGGACTGGAACAACATCATTGATGCGCTTCCAAAGGGTGAGTTGCGGGATTTCTTTGCCTCCGTCCGAGATGGTGGCATCAAAGTTGCACTGAAGCCACAGAACGTCGATCGTTTGCCAAAGAGAGTGCAAGGAACCGTTGAAGGACTTCTTCGCAAGGTCGATGAACGGAAGATGTTTGATGAAATGACCGAAGCGTTGGGAATCTCTCACCTCCTTGAACGAACCGTTCAACAACTTTCAGGCGGAGAATTGCAGCGGATGGCCATATGCGCAACCATTTTACGCGACGCTGATGTTTACTTCTTTGATGAACCATCGTCCTACCTTGACATTCACGAGCGCATGAGAATCGTCCGGATTATCCAAGAATTAGCTGAAACAAAGCGCGTGATTGTGATTGAACACGACCTGGCTGTGTTGGACGTCCTCGCCGATTTGGTACACATTGTGTACGGTAAGAAGGGTGCTTTTGGTATCTTTACCCCTGCTCGATCAACACGTACCGCAATCAACGCTTACCTCGACGGGTTCCTCGTTGAAGAGAACGTTCGTATCCGAGATAAACCAATTCGCTTTCTCAAACACCACGAGCGAACCGCAGAGAAAGGTAGTGTGGTTGTCCAGTGGGGTGACCTCGGTAAAAAATTGGGTGACTTTGAATTGTCAACAGGAGAAGGTTCTGTTCACCGTTCCGAAGTCGTTGGTGTCGTCGGTCCAAACGGAACCGGAAAGTCGACCATGATCAAAATCCTTGCAGGCGAACATGAATACGANAACGGTTGGGTAACCAACGAAGCAACGGTTTCCTACAAACCTCAACACATCGACGTTGACATGGACTGCACTGTACAAACGTGGCTCGACAGCGAACTAGGTATGCGTTGGCGAAGTGGGGAATTCAACGTCAACGTCATTCGTGCCTTGGGTGTTGATGAACTCCTTCCGAAGCGCGTAAAGAAATTATCTGGTGGAGAGCGACAAGCCGTTTCAATAGCGATATGTCTTGGTCGAGAGGCCGACTTGTATCTTCTCGATGAACCATCAGCACACCTCGATGCAAACGCAAGAATGGAAGCTGCCAAGGCAATTCGAAGGACAATGGAAGCCAATGAAAGGTCTGCTTTCGTTATCGACCACGACGTATACTTCATCGATATCGTGAGCGACTCATTGCTTGTCTTTGAGGGGCAAGGAGGGGTCAAAGGCAAGGCTATGGGCCCTTATTCTCTGAGAGAAGGGATGAATCGCTTCCTCGACGACGTTAATGTCACGTTCCGTCGCGACCATGATTCCAAGCGTCCACGGATCAACAAGTCTGAGAGTCGAAAGGATCGAGAGCAGCGTGAGGCAGGAGATTTCTATTCGTTTGATAGCAAGTAGAACGTCACGACTTCTAAAGACCACCAACATGAGGAGACAACATGCCTGTCGGCGTTCCACCAAAAGGAGGACCCCTTGGCCGGAGTCGCTCCCGACTCTCTGCTTCGGGTCTGACAACGTTTCTTCGTTGTCCAAGGCAATGGTTTCTTTCTCGAAAAGTTGGGCTCTCGTCACCTTCATCCATCGGCCAAATCACAGGCCTTGTCATCGAGGATGCCTTCTGTCGTGTCTTGATGAATCGCCCAGGGCCCATGGAATCACTGGATGACCTTCGTTCATGGGCCTACGATTTGTGCAAGACTGAGGCAGAAAAAGCATGGAACGAGGGACAAGATGCTTGGAATGCACGTCTTTGGAAGCGACAGGATTCAGATTGGTCCACTGTTGAAGTCGATGATTTTGAACAGAAAATATGCAATGGAATCGATTTGTTCCTTGATGAAGTCCGTGCTTGTTTTCAGCAGAACGGTGGACCATACATCGAGACCTACCGCTCTGGCGGAATTCCATTCAATGTACCTTCACCTGCATGGGGAGAGGTCCCACAATTCCCTGTACCAGAAAAAGTTCAATCCCTCAAAGCAAGGGATTGGACGATTGAACACCCTTTCGTCTGGCAGTCAAAGAATGAAGCAATTCACTGGAATGAAGCATGGGAAATTGCTCGACCATGGTTCAAAGATCCCCGTGTCCATCAACCCCAACGTATGTTTCATCCAGATGGGTGGGCTGCAGGTGAGCTCGATTTGGTTCTGCGTTGGGATGGGAAGATCCGACTTATTGATATTAAATCAGGTCATTCAGGCTCGGCTTTCGCTGAAAGCTTGCAACACCAACTCCGATTTTATGCATGGTTATGGTCCAGAACCAATGAACAAGGGACTGTCGAGAAAATGCAGGGTTGGTACCTTTCGAGTAAGGAGCGAATCGATTATAATGCTCCAAGTGAAAAGGAACTTACATTGATGGATGAAGAATTTTTTCAAATCAATCAGCAAATGCGGGAAATGGGAGAAGGCGCATCAATTCTTCCAGCAGAAGGCTCCAACGAAATTGGCAACCACAGGCAGGCTTGCTCTGGCGAAGCCGCCGGTTGCAGCTGGTGCGGCGTGTCTTTGGAAAATCTAGATTCAGCAGGTCCAATGAATGATACCACTCGTCAAACCATGATTGATGGCTTTGAAATCCAACCACCTTGTCTCCCATTTTCGAGCATTCCATCTCGTGTGGACGTTGCAGGGGATCTCATCGCTCAGTGGGGCCCACTACCGAACCATTTCAATGAACCAGTCCTTGGTGCTATGCTGAAGGCTGGTGAGGCAACCATTGCTGTCGAGGAGGCGGAACCCGGAGCGTATCCAAATCTTCACGAGTCCGAAGAGACCAACGTCGTCATCAGGAATGCTTTACCCGGCGTATGGAGAGACCAACCTCGACTCTATGTTGATGCAGAATCAGAGATCTTGCCTCAATCTGAAACCGAGATTCCTGGAACTCGAATTGGATTGTTAAGGACCAGAGCAAACGTTGAGGGAATGGTGCTGTCCATACGCCAGCAAAAGGGCAAACGTCTCGACGGTCGACCTTGGTCCATGCTCGCCTTCCACCTATGGGATGGTTCTCACGTGGTTGAGGTTGTGGCCTTTGGCTCCGCAATTAGTGAACGTTTATTGAAGCTGGAGCCTGGTGAAAAAATACGCTTGATTGGTGCTGAATTAGGGTGGCGGGCTGGATTGGTTCAATTGCGAATTGATGTACGTAAGACCAGAGTTGAATTGCCCGGGCCTTCTTTCGCATGAAAGGGTATTTTAGGGGTCGACATCAGTGTCCTTCCTATGCCTGTGCGATTGCCAAATCCGGAACTCGATTTTGTTGGTCAATACAATCGCCTCTCTGCGAGTCAGGTCAATACTTGGAAAGCCTGTCCTCGCCTTTGGTACTACGAAAAAGTCAGGCGCTTTGTGATGCCTCAGATTCCAATTCTCTATGTTGGAAGAGCCGTCGAAGAAGCAATCTGTAAGACGCTCAAAGAATCCCCTTCTCTGATTGTTTCCTCAGCTCCAGCAGACATTTATGCTCCGACGCCGCTGGACGATGAGGGCAGGCCAGACCGGAATTATGACAAGAAATGGCCTGCTGAGCAACTTCTTCTTCTTGCAAAGTCAAAATGGCCGACGGACAGCGACTCCTTGCTCGAATGGGCAAATCAGCGGGTTCTTTCGCATCTTACTGTTTGCTTGGAAGCAATGCGTATTGAGTGGTCCAAGCACGACCGGAAAGCAGGCGATTGGGAGGCTGATGTTGACATGGACCGTTGCGAGAGAATGGCAAGAAACGGTATTCGACTCCACATGGATGAAGTAAATTCTTGCATGAAAACCGTTCGTCAAGAAGAAGTTGATGCATGGCGGGCAGGAAAGCGTGATTTTTGGCCCGCACCAGATGGTCGTGGCTATTCTATCGATGTTCATCCGCTTGCTCAAACGGGTCCAGTCACATTGATTGAAGCATGGGAAATTGCGCGACCATGGTTTGTCGATCCAGATGCAAAGCCCTTCATGATGAATGCTGTGCATCCAGAACACTGGTTCCAAGGTGAATACGATTTAGTGTATCGTTGGGGAGGTCAAAAGAAAATCGTTGATATCAAAGCCTCGCTTGGTAACTCAGATCGCTCAGGAGATTATGTCGAACAACTACGAATGTATGCTTACTTGTGGTGGATTACACATGACAAGGAACCTGTCGATTCACTTGAAATATGGTACCTCGCCGCTGACACAATCAAGACAATTGAAGTCCCTTCCGAACAGGAGTTGGAGGAACTTGGTGCTGAATTACATTCAATGTGGTCACAATTACGCGAAGAGACACCGAGGATTGAGCGATGTCCTCCTGATCCAGCTCCAATGCGCTCATTTGGACCAGGAGGGGTGCCATCCGATGATGCCCCAAAGATGAGCCGATGTCAGCGGTGCGATTGGTCACACGTTTGCCCAGGTGGAGAATTCAAAGATGAACATCCAAACGGAGGATCTTTTCACTTACCGGGACTTGTTACCGAAACGGAAGGAACACCGCTGGATGAAATCAAAACACGGCACACCGTCACTGGGCAAGTTCATGCAATCATCAGTGGAAACCGACCAAGAATTACAATTGCCGAGGGGAATTCAGCCTTTGCTGACGTTCAGATTCAGGCATCAGAATACAAAGACGGTGGGCCAACAATGCCCGAGGACTTGAAGAAAGGCGACGTTGTGTGTGTTGAGAATGCCTTTTTCCAGATAAATTACAAAGGTGCATTGATTCTAAAAGTCGATCCATTCGCAAGAGTTGTTCGAATGCAAGATGGGGATGAAGAAATCTCGCTTCATACTCCTCGTGCGCGTTGGAATATTATTGGCACAGTTGTCTATAGAACAGAAAAAAGAGGCGTATCTGCTCGTGGAGATTGGTGTCGAAAAGGGTTGATGCTCATGGACGAATTTGGCTCTCTAAAGGTCGAAGGTTGGCAGGCCGATTGGGGCACACAATACGATATGCTGAAACCTGGTGACCGGGTTGTGATTACGAACATTGGCATCGATGGTTGGGCTGCGTTAACCAAAGGTGAGATGTACCGTTCATCACGGCTTCATATCCTTCATGACTAGCCTCCAGAGGATACCGTGGTTACAAGAAGACGTACATCACCGTTCAAAACTGTGTTGTGGGGTAATATTCGATCATCAAAGCTTACGACAACCGTTGACGGTAAAATACCTGCCTTTTCGAGAGTCTTACGGATGGTTTGACCATCCGCAATTTCAACCGTACAATTGTGGTCCCGTCCATGGAAGGTGACGTGCATCAAGTGGACTGTAAAGCATCACGCTTATGACGGTGGCGCACAGGCAGCAACCAAGCCGAGATCGCATAGCCCGGTATTGCGGTGGATTCGAAATCCACTGTCCCTTGGACGCGGGGGTTCAAATCCCTCTCTCGGCGCTCAAATGTAAAANGCATCNGGTTCTTCCATNAATTCCCGNACGTGATCGGTATTTGCTGATGGTGCCAANTCATTCAGTTTCGACAACAAAGCTGAGGTTGCATCCTCTGGCANCATCACATCAAGATCCCANCCCTTNGAGACGAATTCTAAAAGACGNAGNGATGCATGNACGTCCCCACTTGCTCCAACCGTTGTTGCCATNGCACAGACAGAATCTAATCCGAACAAAGGNGCGAGTGATGCCACCAATGCNGACATNCCGATTGCACCGCCGGATGGTTGNTCTCGACGTACNTCTACACCACGTTGTTCCAGNTTCACCCGATGANGNGAAGATGTTGCAACTGCAAATGCTTCCTTCACCTCAGGAGCCGACATCAAACCAGCCAGAACAATGATTTCACNAATNTTNTTGTCTGCAACNTGTTTCAATAATTCTGTAGAAAAATCATGTTGNAGGTACGATTCACTGGGTTGCCCCCGACCNGTAATNGTTAGGATGGTTTTNCCTTGCTCNGTTTCNATACGATTTACGGCGAGATGTGGAGGAGCCAACAAACCATCACCATCAAGGCGAGCCAATGGCGTNAANCCTGGATGAATGTATCGAGCAACCGTNNCTGCNTTGTTCGCTTCATTTAACAATTCNATTGCGTTCTTTCCAACGTCTCCAACNCCTGGAAGAGCGAAGAGGACAATGTCGACTTTGCTGAANGCNTTTTTATCCAAAGCATCTATGAAGAGTGTCATGAATTCTNCACCCTACAATCAAGGGGTATAATGTTTGACAAAGAACGAGACAAAAGAGCCTCATTCTTCTTCTTCTTTTGCANAACGAATTCGCATTTCTTCGACTGAGGGGAGGGTTGGAATTGTTTGTGGCCAATCTGGAGACTCTACATTGTTCAATTGCCGGCGGACATTTGCTCTATGGTCTTCCGGAGACCACTTCAGTGGTGCTGCTGCTTGTGCTGTACCTCCACACTTCGGACAAATCGTTTCCAAACACCAAGCTCCACAACTGAGACATTGTTGCAGGAGTTGACGTGGCATGTGAATCACTCTCGGTACGAATCAGCGGTTCCGCCTGCAGCCTCAATGACCGAGATCACAGAAGAAAGTGATGCTGTCCAGGTATCTTCTGCTGTTTTGAAATCAGGTGCTCGAAGTTCCAAGCGATATTCTGGTGCACCGTTGTAATAACAATGAACTTCGATTTCATCTTCTGGCGATGAATTCTTTTCCGCAGCCAGAAGAGCTTCGCGGATTGTCTCAACACCGTTGTTCGTCTCGACCTTGAGGGTCAAGATTCCACGGATTTCAACGAACGGTGGAATAATGTTCTCGACCGACATTTCGACGAAGGGTTGAATCCATTCACCCTCAAAGCCGGCATCGACAATTGAGCCTTCTTGCATGGCTGCCTCCTCAAAGGCTCCATACAGTGTCTCAAAGACCTGAGTTAGTTCGGCCTGGAGTTCTGATGCAAAATCAGATTCCCATTTTTGGGACTCTGACAAAACCTTGAACAACTGAAGAGCACGTTGCTCATTTTTCCATTGTTGAAGCCGATCTCTTCGACGTTCCTCTGATACAGACTTTAACGATAGTTTCAGTGAACTACCGTCACGTCGACTTGGCATGACCTTGCACACAAGTCGCTGGCCTTCCCGCACAAATCGTCGGATGTTCTTGATCCATCCACTGGCAATCTCACCAATGAATATGAATCCTTCAACACCATCGTACTCATCGAGGGATACATCGGCACCGTTTTGCTTGACGCTGTGTACCGTTACAACAACGAGTTCGCCTTCCTCGGGGTAAATGAGGTCAGTTTTTGACATGGAGGCTCAGCCTCCTCATTCCATCGTCTCGAGAACTGTGCAGCCGACGAGAGCAGCTTTTCCACCAGAGGTGTTGGTTAGTGTCGCTCCACAAACACCGCATGAGACCACGGTCGTTGAGCGAGAGAAAATGATGGTTTCATTCCCGCAATCGTTGCATGAAACTTTGATAAATTGACCTACCATTGTTTTCACCTCATCGATCTACGAGTTCGAATTTCTTAGCACGCTTGCACGGTGCATAATGCGCCTTACCTGTTTCTGTACAACGGTAAAGAATATTGACACGCTTCGTTGGCTTTTCTCGGCCATCTGGCTTTGGACGTGGGAAACCGCGGTATCCACGCATGACCTTACGGAAACGTCGCTGACCCCAGCGAAGTTCAGAGGCTCGCTTCTTCTTGACACGTTCAACGGTGTGCAACGTATGCTTACCTGCAGAAGGGCTGTAGCGCATAATTTGACGTGGCATCTTTACCATGGTCATCACCTGAACAGTTTGGCGACCATCGTCGGGTATTTATTGCTGTCGTCGAGTTATCCGCTCGAAAAAGCCCAAGAAAAAGCATAAATGCCCCCACATTGATAAGATGAGCCCAATGAAGTGGGACCATGGAAAATGACCTCAGCGTCGCTTTGATGCTTTGGGCACCGCTTGGTTTGGTGTTTTTTTCACTCGGTCTTCAGTTCCGAAAAGATGTTTCGGCGCAGAAAGCCGGCAAGGTTGCGGGTCTCATCGGCTTGGTCTTCTTCGGAGTGTCCTTCATCACCGTTCCTGAATCGCCATCAGCAGCCTCCAGTGCGTTGTTGGTGAGTCTACTGCCCTCTCTTCTTCTGATGTCCATAGGACTCTACATTGCATTGTTTGCAGGAGACATTCCAGTTCGAAGATTCTCAGCAAAGATGCGGCCCATCGGTTTGTTGATGTTCGTCGGGGGATTTGCTTTGTTCGAATCCATGCATTGGATCAATTCGTCTTTCTTGCCGACGATTACATGGGAGGGCGAGACAAACCGATTTTGGATGATTTTTCGCCCTACATTCTTGCTCGCCATGAGTAGTTTTCTTCTCGCAGGGGGTTACGTTGTCAATCTCGTTGGTGAACGGACCAATCAGACCTCAAGCGTCCTCTATCTTACTGGAGGATTGTCGTTTTTGCTTTTGCTTCTCAGCGCTTTTTTCGATGGTTCATCGACAAGTTCAGATGAATTTTACAACGCAGTTCTCTTGGCTGCAAGCGATTTACTAGGTTTTCTCGCTGGCCTTGGTTTGACAGTCCTTGCCTTTGGCGTTGCAATATGGCAGTTTGAGAGTAAGCGGCCCGATCTGAAAAAACTGCCTCCACCATCAAGTGACCAGCTTTCGAAAGCTGCTCAAATTGTTCGACAAAACCTCGGAGGTAATGAGGATGAGTAATCGTGTAGGCCCTCGCCATCTTGTTGTTGCTGGTTTTCTTTTCCTTCTTCCAACAATGATTCTCGTCCTTGCTCAAGGAAACTCTGGCTATGATGCAGAGCGAGGAGTCACCCGTTTCTTGAACGCTTTCCTGACTTCCTATACAGTTGCGTCCGCCTTCTTTGTTGTGAATATGTTCCAATATTCCAAGAGCCGAGAGGAACCAACTGCTCCTTGGGTTTCAATGGTTTACGCTGCTACCCTCGGCATCTTTGTCACCTTCTTGCTCACGAATCAAGGCGGATTCCTCATGGAAGAGAATGGCTCGCAGCGTGCTCAAATACTCTACAACATCGTTCACTTTATTGTTACAAGTTCTGCGATTCTCGTGGCAGCCGGCATCCTAATCTTGCTATCCTTCGTCAATCTCAAATCAAAGGATACCAAGCAATCGTGACATTCTTGTCAGCGTTTTTCCATCGTTGACTTCATAAGGAGGAGGCAGGTGGCGAGGACATCGAGGTGAGCATTTGTCAAAGGGTACACCATCCATGGGTCGTCGACAGAAGACAACACACATCCGCTGCCGACGCTGTGGTCGCAACTCATTCCACAAGCAAAAAGGCGTATGTGCTTCTTGTGGATACGGAAAGACTGCGCGAATGCGAACCTACAGCTGGAACAAGAAATCCCACCGACCTAAGGCCTAAACAAAAGTAGGGGGAAGGAATACAAAGGCGGCGCGACTGTCCGCAACAAAGGGACTCACATGTGCGGCATTATCGGCATCGTTGGGCGGCTTGGTTCACACGTAAACCAAGCACTCTATGACGGTCTTACCGTTCTCCAACACCGAGGTCAAGATGCTGCTGGCATCATGACAGAGTGGAATGAAAAATTCAACCTCCGCAAAGGAAACGGGTTGGTATCTGACGTTTTCTACAAGCGACACATGCAGAAATTGCTCGGGCACATTGGTATAGGACACGTACGTTATCCGACCGCTGGCTCATCCTCAACTGCTGAAGCACAACCGTTCTACGTGAACTCCCCATATGGACTCGCACTTGCCCACAACGGTAATTTAACCAATAACAACGAGATTGCGGACAAATTGGTCACTGAACACCGTCGACACGTCAATACAACAAGTGATTCAGAGGTGTTGCTCAATCACCTTGCGGTTCAACTCGATCTCCTCAGCGATCAGATGAGCATAGGAGGTGAACCTTTCCTCGACGTTGATTCTTTCTTCAATGCCATAAAGAACGTCAATGAAACTGTTCGAGGTGGTTATGCTTGTGTTGGAATGGTCAACGGATATGGCCTCTTCGCATTCCGAGACCCGCACGGCATTCGCCCACTCATCTACGGCAAGCGAGAGTATGAAGAGGGTACAGAATGGGTCGTAGCAAGTGAATCGGTTGCAATTACTGCTCTTGGTTTCGAAATCGTTGCGGATGTTCAACCAGGAGAAGCCATATTTATCTCCACATCGGGTCATCTCTTCACTAAACAGTGCGCAGAAAAGAAAAAGTTCACGCCGTGTGTTTTTGAACACGTTTACTTCGCACGACCTGACTCGACCATCGATGGCATCTCAGTTTACCAAGCACGACTGAACCAGGGCAAACGCCTTGCAGAGCGCATTATGGAGAGTTGGCCGGATCATGACATCGATGTTGTGATTCCAGTTCCTGATTCCGGACGGATTTCTGCGATACAAATGGCAAATACGCTTAACGTAACATACCGAGAGGGCTTCGTAAAGAACCGATATGTTGGACGTACGTTCATTATGCCAGGCCAAGAAATGCGCATGAAGTCGGTAAGAAGGAAACTGAACGCCATACCACGAGAATTCGAAGGAAAGAACGTGCTCCTCGTCGACGATTCAATTGTTCGAGGAACAACGAGTGAGCAAATCATTGATATGGCTCGCGAAGTCGGCGCAAGTAAGGTGTATTTTGCATCTGCAGCGCCNCCCGTTCGCCATCCAAACGTCTACGGTATCGACATGCCNGCTGTNGACGAATTCATCGCNAANGGAAAATCNGTNGAAGANATCAACANAACGATTGGTTCAGATAAGTTGTTCTATCAACGACTCGATGATCTGGAAGAAGTTACTGGGCACAAGGAAANCAACATNGACGGNTTCGATAGTTCTTGCTTCAACGGCGAATATGTAACAGGAGACATNACTCAGGCCTATCTNGATAAATTNCGTGACGAGCGAAATGATGCTTCAAAGCAAGAGAANTTNGTAGGCGATGAACAAGGTATCGACATGCACAACGATCAAGCTTGACGNCGTTTTTGACACATGAGCCTATAACTGACCNTAACATGTGGAAAACATGGTCGCAACGCTTCCCATTATCGATGCTCTTCANCAAAAGACGAGCGTCACGGCCATTGCGTTGCACCCAACATTGGGGAAACTTNTGATTGGCNANAAAGATGGTTTGGTTCAAATTGTCGATCTTGAGAGCGAACAAAACAACATTATTGCAACAATNAATGTTAATTCNCAGATTATTGATGTTGCTTGGAGTNTGGACAAGATTGTCGTTCTCGATGAAACCAATGGATTGCATGTATTCNCAAATGACGGTGAAGAGGTATGGACCTCTGAATTNGATGCAGGCGGTGCCNAGTTGGNCGTAGGAAAACAGATTCTTGCCCTNGATGGAATCGGAACACTNCGTCAATTCACCTTGGATGGACAGGAGTATGAATCCTCTCAACGCGATGTTCGTTCNTTTGAGNNGATTCAAGATTCGATTNTGCTCNTCACNGAAAACCAATCTGTNGTAAAAACTGATGACCATCTGAACATTGTCTTTGAACGACCNCAGCGTGGNGAGATNGGAGAAGACATCGNNGCTGTNGGTTCAAGTCAAGGAAGTGCNTGGTTTGTGGCGAGNGAAGGNCACGCTCTGGTTCCNGGTGANGAAGAAGCTCTCGANATTGAATTCTACCTANNTCANGAACTNCTGGACCGTAAGGAGCTAAANGGACGAATGAAGGCGTCNATTTCGGATTCATTGAATCATTTCATTGGNCTTGACAATGGAGATTTAGTTGCAGTNAANCAAAATGAAATTCAANTGCTNNCCTCTTTCGATTATCCAATNCANTGCTTGGCCCACAGTCNNAACACAATCATTGTTGGAACGTGGTTCTATGTNTTTGGATTCGATCTTGAAACAAACGAGATNGCTTGGCAAATTGAACACAAAGGAATGNTTCAAGGAATTGAAGTGGATGATTCAGGACGTATCGCCTTCTTTGGTGATGATCAGAACGATTACACNGGAGCTGAGCCTGTTGGNGTTTGCAACATTAACCAAGAACGTGCTGAAGTCGATNCATCCTTCCTTCANGGCTGGTTTGAGGAAGCGNTNGTTGANNTCGAAACCGATCCNAATGTAGTCTATAGAACAGTTGANGATTATACAANNCTCTTGTCNNTGGAGGAGCAANAATCCTTAGAGANTCANCAACATGNGATNGGNATAGAGTTNGACTCACTCTCTNCTGCNATGAANGAAGATTTGCCTACTGNNTCATTNAANAATCAGGANCANGATCTTGATGAGTTGCTTCAATTTCTTCATGAGNAAGCTGNTGAAGTGATTGCGCCAGAGGCCTANGCAGGTGAAAACCAAACAATTTCTTTGNACAATGGAAANACAGCCGTCGTCACATTGGACGGTTCACAATCCAGTGACCCACAAAATCGAATTNCAACATGGTCATGGTTGGATTCGACCGGNAAAGAGATCTCAACCGAGGCNAAATTACGNGTCAAACTTTCCTTAGGANTGCANCAATTCGAACTACGTGTTTTTGATGTTGATGGGGGNATGACNNCCGACTCNCTTCAGATTACGCTCGAATCCTCAGACTCATGAAGGAGAAGTCTTTNGCCAAACCATGGGCGTCAGTGCACCNNTGATTGAGAACTTCTTGGTTGGNCCATTGCAGATGCGATGTTCTGTTGTAACTGATTCTGATTCGGGTGANACNGTTATCATTGACGGAGGAGATGAACCACAACGNCTGATCGATTGGATAGAATCTTGTCANGGAAGCGGCCCNNATTGGTCGACACACACNGAAGCGGANACCAAATCAATCAACAGAAAAGTCGTTGCATTGCTCAATACGCACGCTCATTTTGACCACAGTGGACACATTCCAACTTTGAAGNAANACTTCGATGTAGANTGGTACTTACATCCAGATGATNCNTTCNTNCANACCCTTGCCAAGACNGCNGCNGTNCGCTACGGTATCGCCTTGCCCGAACCTGCNATTGCAGACCACNACATTGCNGATAANCAGATTCTNTCTCTNGGTTCCATCGACTTTGAGATTCTTCATACACCTGGACACACACTCGGAGGTTGCTGTCTTCGATTGATTATCGATGATGCTGCAGATCACCTCTTTGTCGGTGATACATTGTTTGCAGGGTCTGTTGGTCGAACTGATTTGGAAAANACAGGAGGAGACTTTAATGTCCTTTCAGNNAGTATNNGNANGAANTTGTGGCCACTTGATCCNGCGACAATCGTGCATCCNGGTCATGGACCCCTNACAACAATTGGTCANGANAAAGCAACAAATCCATTTGTCGGNGATGGNGCNGGTGAATCNGGCGTTTACACNTTCGGTAAGTACGCTTAAGCAAGCAAACTTGAAAGGGCATCTTGGAAAGCAGGCAATGCTTCTTCCCATGTTGCNACAATNCCNTAATCAGCGTGCTGGAAAATCGGTGCATCAGCGTCTTTGTTGATGGCNACGATGTATTTGGACGAACGCATACCTGCCANATGNTGGATNGCNCCTGAAATNCCTACTGCAATGTAGAGGTTCGGATTGACNGTTTTNCCGGTTTGTCCGACTTGCATTGANTGGGGTATCTCNTCCCATGTNTCAACGGCTGCACGAGATGCTCCAACTGCAGCACCGATTGTGTCAGCNACNGCTTCNAGNTGGGTAAAATTCGCTGGNGAACCCATNCCTCGTCCNCCTGAAATAATGATGTTCGCTTCAGAGACATCCAATCGAGCACTTGCTCGCTGCATGACCTCTTGCACAGCTGTTTTGACGTCACCGGATGCGTCCACAACGGAAACATCATTNGACGAACTTGAACCAACAGNNGGGAANACGTTTGCACGGACTGAGACAACCACGTCGCTGTTGACNGTTACGGTTTGATTCGCTTTNCCTGAGTAGATTGGAGAGGTGAGGTTGTTGCCATCGATCGATACAACATCCTGNACAATNGACAGGCCTCTTCGTGCTGCTAATCGAGANGCTACATCCTTGCTGCGGGCAGTNGCAAGACACAGAATTGTCCCACTCAGGTGTTGCNCTATCGAGCGCACTTGCCCACCCACTGCTGTCNCTGCCTGAAAAAATNTCAGATTTTACCGCAATGACCTTGGAAACACCATCATAGGNNGANACAGANTCAGCCATCGANGCATCGGTGCATGGCACGACNACAGTGATGTCCCCACCCATCGCTTGNGCAGCAGATACGAGNTCTGCAGTTGAAGCATTGACTGTTCCTTTGGTTAGTTCTGCAATTACNATTTTGTTGGTCATTTGGTNCACCTCAGATTACATTGGCTTCGTCACGAAGCAGTTGGACAACTTGGGAAGCACTTGAGCCACCCTCGAANGTCTTGCCAGCAGGTTTGGCCGCAGGCATGGANTGGTTTGCAACAACAACANTTGCNGCAGGTGCAGANGCAGACATCANCTCAACNTTTGCCTTCTTTGCCATCATAATTCCCTTTACNTTGGCTTTNCGAGGCTTGAAATCTCCTTTGTCGCAAGATATCACTGCTGGGAGCGGCACGGTAATTTTTGCAACGCCCGCTTCAACAGGCATTGATACAGTGACTGCATCACCGAAGTCANCACCAATAACATTGGAAGCATTNGACCAACCNAGACGTTCAGCAAGGCCAGGTCCAGTGGANCCNGCNCCCGTGTCTGCGGCTGATTTNCCGCAATAGACCGCATTTGCACCTAANCCTTGNATTGCTTCCTTGAGTACAGACTGCAATCCATTTGAGTCAAGTTCACTCCATGAATCATCCCANACTCGGACGATGTTATCNACACCCATAGCNTTGGCATCCTTGAGAATCTTTTCAGTCCCNGGNCCTCCCACNGTNAGCGCTGTGACTGTTCCNCCTGTCGCTTCTTTGTGTCGAAGTGCCGTTTCAATAGCAAANCTATCATACGGACTCATCTCCATTTTTACGCTGGAAAGATCCACGCGNTCACCTTGAACNGTGATTTTGGCGTTTGTATCTGGAACTTGNTTTACCAAAACGACGATTGTGGACATCTCTATCNTNNCTNCCAACGAGAATCGATTCATGAAGATTGGCTTTGGGCCGGTATGGATTCAGATATCATACACCTCTCAATCATAACGTTTACATGCCGTCTTGGTTCAGTGCAAACTCCATGTCAGAAGAACGTCACGTCCCGGGCCCTCCAAGCGAACTTGCAGACACATTAAATCANTGGAGAGATCTCTTNCAACGCAAGCACTNTGAGGATTTTGAGGCATTGNNAGGGCTCACCGGGATNGAAGATCCGATNTTNTCGTTTCTTGTNGANTATGCTGATATTGACNANGATGACCTCCTNAGCNTACGATTCAATGAGTATCCAGAAGAAACCATNGAACAAGCGAACGAAGTCTTGCGCTCTATGTGTGCCGAGTACACGGACGTACGATGTGTCTTGCGACCAATCTATTTTCCTGANGAGAAAATCAAAACCGTTTCAAGCCTNCGNATGCGNAACCGAGGTGAACTCGTNAGTTTAATNGTCAANATNCAAGATGTAGGCCCGCGAGTNGGTTACCTCAAGAAAGCACTCTACACATGCATTGCTTGCGGGCATCGAGAAGAGATTGCTCAACGCGTCGCTCGGGAACGAAAACGGCCAAGAGGACCNTGTCGCATNTGTCTNGAAGAAGCAGAACAAATGCTGGGGGGACAGGTCTCCTACAGCCTNTACAAGAGTCTNGAATCNCTNATGCAACTNACCGCCGAGGGCTCCTTCTANCAAGACATTCAATACCTCAACGTTCATGATGCNACTGANACANGCAAACAGCCAATTCAAATCATTCTTGATGATGAATACGTTGACAGGCACAANCCCGGANAGACCATTCGNATCAACGGTGTTGTNTACATNGATCCNATTCCAGANCGCAACTTCGTNAAGGANACACGTCGAATCTTGCANGTTCGTGCNCTCAGCATCGAAGAAGTTTCATGANGTNATGTCCAACATTTTTTNGTANGCTTCNGGATTTNCNTCGAAATGNTGNGCGATTGAAGACAAGCCCGCAGCAACCCCTGCTGCAACACCCATTTTTGCGTCGAANGGATGCAATGTCCCATCCATGACCGCTGATTTGAANGATTCNAGNTCATTCCACGTGCTTGGCTCNCCGAATTTNGGGTTTGGAGTCACCTGNANNTGTCCAAACTCNGGGANNACAACATGTTCNGCGAGCTCATAAACGGGTGAATGTTNATCTTCAGGATCAAGATATGCTTTCTTCATTTTCTTCTGAACTTGTTCGAGCGTNTCGTGNAGAAGAAGCGCTCCATTTGGATCNGATTTNCTCATCTTATGATCNAACGAGTCCATGCGAANCCCAGACGCTTTGAGNGATGAGAGNATTGGNGTATGNAGACATGTTGCTTTCTTCCAATTCCATTTTGATGCCATGTCTCGCATGAACATGTGGGCTTTTCGTTGATCCATGCCNCCAATCGCAACATCGATGTCAAGTTCAAAGATATCNGCTGCCTGCATCGCAGGATAGTAGAATTTTGANAGGTCATGGTCGGAAGAAGCCTCATCNCGACCCATGATGGTGAAGGTNTTGCGAACCATTGGCAACGTCGCNCCTTTGGAACACCGTAGAACTCGTGCCCAATAATCGCCNGAATCCATNAGTTGACTTGCCCAATANAATCGAAGTTGTCCNGGACCATCCCCCTCCTCTGGATAGTCAAGCAANGCCCTGAATGTTTCTTCCATGTAAACAGCGGTTTGCTGGATGTCTTCCATGTTGCCTCCGAACTTATCNTTCACCCANGCATGCCAATCTGCNAGGAAGATGAGGACNTTTGCATCCGCTTTGAGCATCCGCTTGAGTTGGAGCGAGAGAACCTTCCANCCTATGTGTGCTTTNCCACTGGGTTCNAANCCCACGTAGCAACGNANNACGCCATCNCCTGCCATNGAAGTCTTTTCAGCAAGGCTATCAACNAGNTGTTCGATTCCTACACTTTCTTCGACATCACCAAGCATNAGATGCAAGCGCTTNCGATCATCATCGGNAAGTTCCTTNATTCGTTGATACCGCTCCTCAAATGGCTTGAGCAAGGTATTCAAATCCAAATTAACACCTCAGACGAGTTCACTAAGTTTCTTGACTTTACCCTCGGATGGAGCCTCGCCACGTTCGATCATTGCTTCTATTTCAGTGATCATCGACTCGGCCTTGTCAACCGTCTCCTGTGTGACGGTTGTGCTCATTTCAATGGACTTACGAATCATCTTGATGGCTGACTTTGCTTTCGAGAATTTCTTTGCATTCTCTTTTGCTTTATCACCACGCTGCTTTGCAGTGTAGCCGGTCGCCTCATCAAGGAATGAAGACCATCGACGACGACTCTCCATCGCCTGCTCTCGGCCACCATCAGCGGAAAGGAACGACTCAAGGTCGGCCCCCTTTAATTGAACGACATCAACTTGCAGTTGACCTTGATCTGTGAAACAACCCGCAATATTTGACAGTAGGCCAAAGGATGCCTGGAATTCGCCCTCAGCGTTTGCTTGAACGTTCTCAAAATGTTGTGCTGCCAACTTTGCTAAGCCCGCGTTTCCACCAATTGCTTTTTGAATACCTCGTTTTACTGCGAATCGCTCCATGTTGGCCCATCGGTATGAGCCTCATAAGGCTCACGAACAAGAAGCCACCCAAAGAGTGGGGTTTTTTTGTACGATTGCTTGGGCCAACCATGCGCACAAGAGTGGTCCTCATGTTGATTCTCGTTCTCTTGACCCCGATGGCAAGCGCATCTGAAGTTGGATTTAATCGAGAAGAATCCTTGAGTGCGGAAGCACTTAACATCCAAGCGGGCGAAGTTTCACCGAGTGGATCGAACCTTCTCTTGGTAGGAGATGACGGTTTTGTTCACATGATTTCGGCCTCTGCTCCAGGTGACCGCAGTCAGGATCAGGACATTGACAGTCAACGTTCCGCACGTTTCAACGATGTTGCATGGCACCCCAACGGAGAAACCGCACTCATTGCAGGAGACCTTGGTGCTGCACTACGATACACAATGAGTGACAACAGCATTCAGGCGCTCAAAGGGGCAGGCATCCTTGGAAGCATCGAACTCACCGCTGCTTCTTGGCGTGCTGGAGGCGATCTTGCCTTCTTTGGAGCGAAAAATGGGAACGTGTACAGCTTCAACGAAGGAGAAGGTATGATGCAAATGGAGAACACCCTCTCATCTGAAATCACCGATGTTGCTTGCCATCTTGAGCAGAACATCTGTCTTTTCACCACATTGGATGATGGAATCGCCGTTATCGATCGAACACGAGAAGTGACGTGGATCGATGGGACTTCAGGTGACACATGGGTTGCTGTTGATTGTGCTGATCCTTTGTATCGCAAATGTGCAGCCTTTGCTAGCGGACGACGTCATGTCTCGGTTGTTCTTGACATCGAAGATGCTTCAAAATCAACAAGTGGCGAAGTCATGCAGTTGGTGCAAGGGTCAAGCGATTTCGTTTCTGTAAGCAGAGGATATGATGGAACCTCATTGGTTCATCTTGCTCCGATGGAATCTGTTCGCTACCAACTTGACGCCGATGAAGTATTCATGCACATTGAATCGGAAGCGATTACATCGTACGACGCTGACGTTGCTGGCCAAAGAATTGCTTTGATGTGGGAAACCGGTGAAGACGATGGTTGGTTTGTTACAAACGAAGGGTCCATCGTTGAAATTTATCCCACAGAAACACGCGAAAGTTTGGGAATTATGGAGACTATAATTTTCGCCGCAGTTGCCATCTCGGTGCCGGGTGTCATCATTGGACTGATTTTCATGAATAGCCCCTATTTGCAAAGGAAATACAGGCAACTGCGAGGCTTTGAAAGGAAAGAATGAGAAGAATGAACATTCCTTTTTCGTGCTAAGGTTCATCAGTTGTATCGCCTCCCACGGATTGAGGGAACTGAATGGAACCTTTCGAAGCCATCGACTTTTACGACATCGAATCCTTGCTCACTGAAGAAGAAATAATGATTCGCGACCTTGTTCGCGAGTGGGTAGATGAAGAAGTCATTCCAAAGATTGAGCATGCATGTGAAGAAGGCATTTTTCTCGATGAGTGGCGAGTTGCGCTCGGTGAAATGGGTGTCCTAGGAGCACCATTGAAGGGCTACGGTTGCCCTGGCTTATCCTATGTAGCCTACGGCTTGATTTGTCAGGAACTCGAACGTGGCGATTCTGGACTGCGCTCCTTCGCATCCGTACAAGGATCACTTGCAATGTATCCGATCTGGGATTTCGGAAGCGAGGAACAGAAGAACTACTACTTGCCAAAGATGACCTCTGGTGAATGGATTGGTTGTTTTGGTTTGACCGAGCCGGATTACGGTTCCAATCCCGGAGATATGATAACGAAAGCCGAAGACAAAGGCGATCACTATTTACTGAACGGTGCAAAGATGTGGATTACAAACGGCACAATTGCGGACGTCGCAGTTGTTTGGGCTAAACTCGATGGTGTCATTCGTGGCTTCATCGTCGAAAAAGGTGATGAAGGCTTTAGTGCCCCTGAAATGAAAGGTAAGCACTCGCTCAAGGCATCTGTAACATCTGAGCTCGTGTTCCAAGACTGCAAGATTCCAAAGGATCGTATCCTGCCTGGTGTCAAGGGTCTACGCGGACCTTTCTCGTGCCTTAACAACGCTCGCTTTGGTATTTCATGGGGCGCACTAGGTGCTGCCATGGCCTGTTTCCACAGCGCAAAGACATACGCACTAAGTAGAATCCAATTCGACCATCCAATCGCTTCCTACCAATTGGTTCAAAACAAATTGGCATGGATGCTAAGGGAGATCACAAAAGGGCAACTGCTTGCTTACCATCTTGGTCGAAAGAAGGATGACGGCACGTGGTTTAATGAACAAATTTCACTGGCCAAGATGAACAATGTCGACATCGCATTGGAAATCGCGCGAGTTTCTCGAGACATCCATGGGGCAAACGGGATTCTTGACGAGTACCCAATCATGCGTCACATGGCGAATCTTGAATCTGTGAAAACGTACGAAGGAACGCACGACATTCACAATCTCATCCTTGGACGTTACATTACAGGAATTCAAGCATTCACTCGAACGGCTTGAATAAATCAGACGTTCGGAAGCAAACCAATACGTGCTAGGCCGCTCCAGAGAGGGTCCAGGAACCTTGGCAGGAATCGGTGACGAAGGTAAACAGCAGCAGCCAAGCTCAACTTCTGTAATTTGTTGAGCTTAACACGACGTGTGAACACATCACCTTGTTGCTTTTCAATCTCTTTCAGAATCTTGTCGTAGAAAGCAATCATGGCTGCCGGAGAATAACGGGTCCGACGTGGGAGGAGAGGGAGAAGTTGACGAGCTTCTTCGAGATATGTACGAGCCCGCTTTGCATAGTGGTGACAGTATGGTTCCCAAGATGTTTTGAGAACAACTCTTCCACCTCCAAGGTCGTTTTCAGTAATCCCGTTTCGTTCGAGTTCGTCCAGCGGGAGGTACACACGATCTCGTTCGATGTCTTCGCCGACATCCCGCAAAACATTTGTGAGTTGCATGAATATACCCCAAGACTCAGCAAATTTCCTTGCCCTTGGGTCATCATAACCATAGATTTCAATGCACATCAGTCCGACGACGGAGGCAACCCTGTAACAGTAAACATAGAGCTCCTCGAACGTACGGTATCGATTGCTGTAGAGATCGTCTTCCATTCCTGAAATGAGGTCATCAAACACGCTTCGGGGAATGGTATATCGCTCAATGGTGTCTTTCAACGCCAAGAAGACTGGATCTGTGCTGTAAACATCGTTGTAACAGGTCGAGAGTTTCTTTCTAAAAAAGAACAATTGACTGATTTTGTTGAGATAGAC
>NZVG01000017.1:0-31254 GCA_002698145.1 Methanobacteriota archaeon
TGTTCACCATGAAGCGAGGCTCACGTGCTTGGAAAAAGACTGGCAACCAACGTTGGAAGTGGCGCAAGAAGAAATTGCGACGCCGAAAGCGTGCACGTCGACAGGCCAAGAACTGAACTCAGTTGAACATCTGGGGGTATAGTATAGCTTGGTAGTACCGCGGGCTCCAGTTGCACGGGGATGACGACAGGTGGGTTTGCTGAAGTTGATGAACAACTGGAGCGCCGACCCGTTTAACCGAGAAACCGAAGCCTTTCACCGAGGCTGACGTCAGAAGAAACCCGCTAGGGGGGGTTCAAATCCCTCTGCCCCCACCAACACTCAACAAAACCGAATATTCATGCTAAGAACTGGTTTCGGTGATACTATGCAGACACGTCGACTATGGGCAGTAATCTGTTTAACGGTCCTGATGGGTCCTCTCGTCGGTTCACTTACCGTTCCTCCTTCCGATTACATTCGACTAAACAACGACGTTCAAATTGTGCCTCATGGCCAAACTCTGGACATTCCAGAACAAGAGGGATGGGGATGGGTCGTTGATGATCGACCGTGGTGGGAACGATCTGCTCTCGATCAAGACCGAAACAAGGTGCATGACTCTCTTCAGGAATCTCATTTCACCACCGGAATCGGTCTTTCATATGGCGTCGAAGTTGCCGATGCACACATTGCAGCGTTGAATGAACTTGGATTGGAAGTCGTTGATATTATTGAGTCCGTTGATGCAGTCCTCTTGGGTCTTGTCAACACATCAATGGTTGAAATTCTGGCTCAACTCGATGACGTTGTCATGGTGGAGCGTTATGGAGAAATTCACCTCTATGGTGACATTCAAACACCTGCAGTTAAGGCTCGGAATTCAACACTCTACCCAGGTGCCTGGGATTTAGGCGTGACCGGTGATGGTGTTGTCATCGCTATGGTTGATACCGGTGTTGACAACGAACACCCTGGACTGAGTGAGAAGTTTGTTGCTGGCTACGATGCAGTATGCTTTGTTCACACCGATCCAACATGCGTTCTCGCAGGAGGCCGTGTTGAAGATGGAAGTTACGACCCTGATGACGGAAACCAGCACGGAACTGCATGCATGGGGATGGCCGCTGCAACTGGCATTGATGCCAGCGGTGCGCAAACCGATTTCTATGGTGCAGCACCAGATGCAGCACTTGTTGATGTTCGAATTGGAACGGATGCGGGAGCAGGTCCTTTCGAGAACTATCTTCTTTCTCAGGAATTTTACGAGTCGGCTATGAATGGCTTGCAATGGATCATCGATCACAAAGACGATGCTTGGGCAGGAGCTGAAGAAGACGAATATGGAATCGACATCATTTCACTATCGTGGGGCATTACTTCGCACGAAGGTGGTGGTTCGGATGGTTCTGATATGCACAGCCGGATTCTTGACGAGGCAATGATTGCAGGCGTTGTTGTCAGCGTTGCAGCGGGTAACGATGGCCCAGAAAACGATGGGTTGTCAGGAATGGGCTCTTCAGATCTTTCCGTAACCGTTGGAGCGACCGACGATCAGAATACCATCGATCGAGAAGACGATACCATCGCAGGTTACTCTTCACGTGGTCCGCGAAGGGACAACGGTGACGGTAATCCACTCAATGAGCTGAAGCCTGAGGTGACTGCCCCGGGCACCAACATCATTCAAGCAGAGGGATGTGTTTCCTCTGGAGGCTGCAACAATTTCCTCGGAGGCGACGCAAGCAGCAATGGTTACACGGGTCGAGGATCCGGTACATCGTATGCTACGCCCGCAGTTTCAGGTGTCATGGCGATGATGATTGAAGCCAATTCGAATTTGTCTACGGCAGAAATCAAGGAAATTCTGAAATTAACTGCTGAGCGAAAGGGCGGGCCCTCAGCACCAGACGTAGATCCGTTTTGGAACCGTGACTTTGGCTGGGGAATGGTCGACGCCTATGCTGCGGTTACCATGGCCTTTGATCTGAAGAGTCAGGGGTTGACGGGTGAAATCGATGTCACCACCCAGGTCCACATCACAGAGACCAACACCTCCGATGGGATTGCAACTCTAACTGGGCTCGCTTGGGGCCAAGTTGGAGCGGTTATGTCCGTGGAATATCGAATTGATGGTGGTGAGTGGATGTCTGCAACCTTTGATGAGGGTGCGGAAACACTTGGGCCATTTGCTCGATTTAATTGGACCATCGCACTTGACACATCGAAACTAATGGAAGGGAACCGAAGCATTGAGATTCGTGCCGTAAATACAGAAGGCACGCAATCTCTGATGGTTGCAACAACGGTTTTGGGTACATGGGACGGTGAGCCTGAGGGAGAGGAGTTTGGCTTCCAAGAAATCATCATGGCCGGACTTGCTGTAGCTATGTTGGTTCTTGCTTTGATCATTCTTCTTGGGGGAGACGGGGACGAATATGACAGCAAAAATGCGACATATATGCCTCCGACGACCGAACAAGACGTTCTTGATGCAATCATCGAAACCGGTTCGGACGGTGATGATGGTGGGTGATTTCAGCCAGCGAGCGCTGGCCATTCAACCAACCGGCGTTCGAAAAATGTTTGACCTTGCTGGTGATGATGTCATCAGTTTCGGACTCGGTGAACCGGACTTTCAACCACCCTCCATCGCCATAGACGCTTTTCATCGAGCGATGGTTGAAGGGCGAAACAAGTATACGACAACTGCTGGTTTACCTCCATTGCGTTCAAAGATTGCAGAATCATGGCACCATCTAGAACCGGGATTAACTCAAGACAATGTTTGCATCACAATGTCGGGTACGAACGCACTTCTCAATCTGTTTTTGACGGTCGTTGACCCAGGTAAAAACGTCCTTCTTCCAGAACCTTATTTCCCGCTTTACGGCCCCGATGTAACCCTTTGTGGGGGGGAGAGTCGATATTATCCCTGTTTGTTTGAGAATGAATTTGTCCCAAGCATTGAGGATCTTGAATCCCTAGTGGATGAAGACACCGTTGCAATTCTCTACAACTTCCCTTCCAATCCTACCGGTGGGACGTTGAACATTGAACAAAGAGATGCGTTGCTTGATTTCGCCAAACGCCACAACCTCTGGATACTTTCTGATGAAGTCTACGATCGAATTGTTTTTGATTCTGAACACGTTTCATTTATCGGGACCGATTACAACAAAGTGATGCTCATTAACTCATTTTCCAAGACCTTTGCGATGACAGGGTGGAGAATTGGTTACATCATGTCTTCAAACCTTGAAGCGATGCAACAGGTCATAAAAATGCAATATTACATCACAGCATGTTCGAACGATGCAATGCAATACGCAGTGCTTGAGGCCTTAGAAAAAGCGTCGGATTACCCCGACATTTTGGCAAAAGAGTTCCACGCCCGCTGCAACCTCATCGTCGATCGCCTAAACGCAATGCCCGGTGTTGAATGTCATCGTCCAAAGGGTTCAATCTACGTCTTCCCGAGAATCAAGGTTGCGGGTTTGAACAGTCAAGAACTGGCCATGGAGTTGCTAAAAGACGGTGTTCTTTGCTCTCCCGGAACGGCATTTGGACCATCTGGTGAAGGACATCTTCGATTCGCTTTTACAATTTCACAAGAAGACATCTCGCAAGGCATGGACAAGGTCGAAACCACACTAAATCGGCTTAACAACCGGTAGGTAAGAAATATGATTTCAGCTGTTTTGTATTTTATCGCCGGATTCCTTCTTGGTCACCTCATGCCACGTGTCCCTTTCATCCTCATCAGCCGCAACGCTGGATTCAACAAAGGCTTTCCACCTCACCCTGAGCCAATTCCTCTTTCTCCTCGACTAACACAACGCGTTTTGCACATGCGATGGTTCCATCGATTAGGAACCATGACCACTGCTTTACCGCTTCTGTTTGGATATCTCAGCATTCTCGGTGGACAATCGACATTTGGTTATGGTTTGTTCCTCGCTGGTGGTTGGACGTTGCTTTCTCGTGGCCAAGCGCTCCTTGGTGGACCAACGCTTCCCTGTACCCTTGAAATGGCTCAAAGACTGCAAATGGTCATGAACATTGCAGATTCAGAGGATGCGTGCTGTTCACACCCACAACCGCAATGGTGGATGGAATCTGTACGCTGCGGGTCTTGTTCAAAAAAACTTGAGGACATGCCCCAGCCAGATCTTGGGCGACCTAGAAAGGATGGTTTCTTTCTTGGTGGGCTTCGTTTATGGATAAGTGATGGTCATTCCATGGTCTTACCCGATGAGCCTCAAAACTGACTTCAACGCCTCAAAATCAAGGGGAACCTTTGTCTAACCATTCCAATCCAATGGATGTATGGGGCAGGCCAAGCAACGTGGACCTTTGACTGCCCGCATTTGGTTGACCATCGTTGTCTTCTGTCAAATCTTTTTGACGCCAATGGCCGCTTTTTCGATTACGTACCTCCTTGATCTTGACATGACGGGTGAGAACATTACGATAGGAATCCAAAAAGAAATGCTACCTTGGATTATGGCAGCATCACTCGGCTATGGTATGCTCGCACTTTTCCTCGCTTTGATTATGGGAGGCTATCGCCCAGTTCGAGTTGTTGAACGGGGTGGCTGGATTTCTGCACTTGGTATGTCAAGAGTCGGTCGTTCAGCATCGACTTTACGCAAAGCCCGCGACAACTTCTCAGCCTCACCGCACGGGTCTTTATCGACACTCGTTAACCGTCGAATGATGCGTGGGCATTCTTTGATTTCGACCCACGGTGGATTGTTGCTCCTCGCCGTTCCTTTTCAAATTCTCCTCGTCACAATTCCGCTCACACTGGTGATGATGGTTCCGGAATCGATAGTCCGATTAAATCGTCGACTCGAGCTTGCAATTCTCCTGTACATCATTGGTTTGTTGATGGCGATGCGCCTCTACCCGCGTTTTTGCAGAAAATACATCGGTATTGCCACGTTTACTCGACGCTGGTTGATTTCGATGACCAAACTCTCATGGCTAGCACCCGTTCTTGTTTTGTGGTTAATGGGACGCTTCGCAAGTCTGGTCGTCCTAGGCTGGATGGGTCAAGACACGGAACTTTCGATAACCTTTGAGGCAAACCTCTTTGAGACCATTCTCGGAAATGCAGTAATCCCTGAAACGAGTTTCCTCGATCTTTTGACCGCTTTGGCTGTTATGCCACTCGCAGCATTCACAACGCTTGCGGTTTTGGAGGGCGGTTCAACCAATCCGCCCGATTGGATGAATCATCCTGAGGATGTTATCTCGCGTTTTGATGGCAGGGAATCGCCTGATTTTGGATTGCTGGGTAAAGTTACTACTGCAGCGGTATCGACGGGAGCAACCCTCGCAGTTGCTGCTGCGGCAGGCGTCGCCTCTCGAGGTCAAGACATTGCTACCGGACTTTCTGCGATGGCTTCCGCAACACCAAGCGGTGTTGGGGCGATGGGCGATACAGCTTCGCGTATTTCTACACCTTCACTGCCCTCGCTGCCCGATGAGGCCTCCCTCGATTTGCCAGAATTTGAGAACAGTCTCCTCGACCTAAACTCAAACGACTCACCTCCATACGACCAACCCACCATCCAAGGCCTCATTTCGGATGAACATCCGCATGAAAACTAGAGAGCAAACAACGACCATCTTCATATGATGTAAGTTGTTCGCGAGAACGTTGATGACGATGCGACGCAGTATCCCTATGCTTTTGATTGCTCTCATGGTGTTTCAGACTGCCTCTTTGCTCGTGCTGGATTCAGCCGAAGCAGCCTCAGGCCGAGGTGGGCCGAACGACGATTTCCGTGTAACAAAAATAACGCTTGGAAATGCTTCAGACCCTGCCAATGAATGGGTGCAATCGGATCAATCAGTGATCGATTATCTCGTCATGGGGCAAGAAATTGAAATTACGGTTGAAGTCCAGCGTCTCGGAAACCAATTCACCGGTCGCACCGCCATGGGAATGATTGAGATTGTCCACCCGATTGGTTACGTTATCGAATCTTACAATTGGACGACAGCAGAGCTTGTCGGCCAGCAAAAAAGTGAGGGAAGTTATGTTTGGATGCCAATGATTGCCCATTCGATTCTGAACACAACGACCAACGATTTGACCGGGGGGTTAATTGTTCGCGCCAGTGTTCTGTACTCTGGAGACACTCTCAACGACAACGATGTCCTTGAACAGGCGGTACCCATCGCCATCATGAAGGATAAATTCGATGGAACAACCCTCGCTGCAGAAACACCGACCTTCATTTCAGGTCGCTATCCTCCGGGTGGCGGTGATGCAACAGGTTCTGGGAGCTGGCAAACCGATACTGGAGGTCCGGAAGGAACAGACCACTGGCGCCACTCCGCCCCGGGAGCTGACTACCCATCGGGCGCACACGATCGGCTCCTTCACATGTTCTTCCCCTCAGGTGGTCAATGTGGAGCAATCGGTCAGCTCGACGCAGGGCTGACCAATACCTACCAGTTTCCTGTGTGCAGAAAAATCTTCTTTTCAGGCGAGTTCATCTCCACTCAATTTTACGCCCAAACATGGGGCTCATTGGCCGCAGGTGACAACGTCGCCTTCGAACTCTGGAGAGGCTCTGGAAACTACAACGACAAAACGGAATCATTGGTCTGGAATTTCTCCAACGGTGCACCAAGTCCTGCGTCGGGTCAATGGACCAACATCTCATGGGATCCTCAAACCGACTGGGCGCAAATTCCGGGTCTGTCCAATCCGGACCTGTTCCTCGGCGGAAACTCATACTCCATCGGCCTGTTGTTCCACTCGGACAACAGCGGGGCTTCAGAAGGCATGCACGTTGATGACTTCATCCAATTTGGTGTTTCGAAGGTGGCTGATTACACCCTCGACGTGGACTGCGACAATCCGGAGGCAGGATTCTCATCTCCACCTTCAAACACGATNGCACTGCATTGTCTTGTTACCAACAACGGGTACTCAGGTGCAACTGTTTCGGTCTACTCAAANGTAACCAACCTGACTTGGATGGATCCNGCCTTCCCTTCGATTCGAATCGAAACCTCCAATCCNAACGACTTCTTCTCCCCCGTNATCATNCCAAGNATNGGTGCTGGACAGACCGTCGATGTTTACGTGAACATTAGCATCCCCGCAGGAGCGGAAGTNCAACAACAAACTTGGCAGGTCTGGTTCNNGGACAGCGGCGGTACAAATTCAGGNGANAAAGGNCGTGTNTCAATGAACCTNGCAGTCACTGAACAATTTGGCGTATCGCTNACATCACAGACNCCGCTTCTTGCTGATACNCTCATGCCAAGCGAGTCAGGNCTCATTCCAGTCCGACTNCAGAATGTTGGAAACCGNGATGCNGCATACAATCTCGTNACAACTTTNTCAGAGGACGGNTGGANTGCAGTTGTCGAGGATGAAACAGGCGTTTCCGTNCCGAACCCGATNGTTNTNGGGAAGGCNGAAGTTACGAACNTATTCCTGAATGTCACNGCAGACAGTCTTGCAACACCGGGTNTNGTGTCNTTCAACCTCCGAGCAACGTGCCCATCCTGTGGTACGTCCNTGTTNGGTGCNGACATTCTTGGCCGNAACATCGAGGTTCCNATCTTGCGTCAGGCATCAATANCTGCNGANCAAAACACNTACCAAAGNGCAGCAGATGGCGTGCCTGAGACCGTTTACATGTCCNTGTTNAATCTTGGAAACGATGACGAGCAGTATGCTTTGTCNCTCGGNGGACCTCACCAGTACATACTGGGNGCNCAACTTGCGGGAGAAACGACGGCAATCNTGGATGCTTGGGATGGTGAAACGACNCTCATTTTGACGCTTCCNATGCCAGTGGGANTGTCCCCTGCGCCGTATTACGTGGATGTGANTGCAACCAACGTCGATGACTCCTCCGTNTCNGNNACGTACAGAATCAANGTCGAAATNCTNGACACNGCCGCTGTTGGTGTNTCGGATGAATCCTCAGATCAGTCGTTCTTGCCNGGTTCNATGGACACNACCGACCGCTCGTTNGAGATTACNAATTATGGNAACAGNGANGATCGATTCACCATAACCCTCGACATTCCAGAAGGGATGGTTGCNGAGCTCATCGATCCTGTTCCAATCGGCGGCGTTGCGACCACTCCAGTCATTCAAACAGGTGAGTCTTGGGAAGCCAANGTCCGTTTCCGATTCCTCACAGGNGCTGACGGTTCTCGAACNCTTGGATTGACNGCAACATCGGTNAACGATCCTACAATTTCTGACACTGGGGAAGCAACGTANCTCGTCGGTCGCCAGGGAACNATCGATCTNACACCACCGGCTGCGATCCNAATNGACGANCCCAATCTTATCTACACCATGGATNTNGAAGTCAAAAACAAACTCAATCCGCTTGTCTATCCCTCACAAACGATCTCCATGGACAAGGTCGATGGAGAATGGTCGAGTTACATCAGTGTNCGNATNGANAACANTGATCGCAGTTTTTCNCTGGAGTCCGATATGTCTCGCATCGTTACCGTTGAGGTTCAGGTCGGTGAAGCNACGCTCATCAACCTCCCCTCCGATACGCTNACTGTNAACTTCACAGTCTATGCAACATCNNTGACGGTNGCAGATTCNCCNACTGCNAAGTTGACTGTCGTGCTTCAGAAACAATCGGCTGATNCCGGNGATGGAGACGATGCATCNTCTGAGGATGATGGACAACTCGTNAGAAACATCGTACTTTGGTCAGGATTCNTGATNGTCGTNGGTGTGCTTGGATTCATNACGTTCAAGATTCTTACAACCATCGACAAAGAAGACGAACTCGATGACTGGGATGATATGATGTACCAAGATTCCTTGACNGCAACATACGGTGCAGTTGCTGCTGCACCAACCGTACCAATGTCTGCACCACCGAGTCCAGAACCGNCTNCAGTNCCTGATGCGGCTCCTCCAGCCGCTCCTGCTCCTGCNNCTGGNCCGCCGCTCCCTCCAGAGGGNCTNCCTGANGGTTGGACCATGGACCAATGGGAGCATTACGGTCANCAATATCTCGATGGTCAGTTGTAAACGGGCCAATCGTAGGGTTCAAGACCCACAGCATCTCGCAACAACCGAAGGTGAACAACATGTATGGAAACGGACAAGCACCAATCTTCATTCTCAAAGAAGGAACNCAACGNACNCGNGGGCGCAGTGCTCAATCAAACAACATTGCTGCAGCNAAGGCAGTTGCTGATTCCGTTCGNTCAACGCTCGGCCCGAAGGGCATGGATAAGATGTTGGTCGATTCAATGGGCGATGTTGTCATCACAAACGANGGNGCNACCATNCTCAAAGAGATGGACATCGAACATCCNGCTGCAAAAATGATCATNGAAGTNGCCAAAACGCAGGAACAGCACTGCTANGATGGAACAACCTCAGCGGTCGTACTTTCTGGTGAACTGCTCAAGCGNTCTGAAGATNTAATTGAACAAAACGTNCACCCNACCGTTATCTGCGAAGGATTCCGTTTGGCAGCAGAAAAGGCAATTTCACTNCTTGAAGGNCATGGTATTTCCACNGAAGGGAACGATGAAGTCCTCCTTGAAGTTGCGAAAACATCCTTGACTGGAAAATCAGCNGGCGCTGTGAAGGCNTTCATGGCAGACATTTGTGTTCGTGCAGTAAATGCCGTTGGNGTNATCGANGAAGGNGAGCGACTCGTTGACNTGAGCGANATCAAGGTTGAAAAGCGCCAAGGTGGNTCNATCAANGANTCATCCCTCATCGATGGGATTCTNCTCGATAAGGANCGNGTTCANGCNGGNATGCCACGGAGCATNAACGANGCAAAAATTGCACTCGTGAANTCCGCTGTTGAAGTCAAAAAGACNGAAGTCGACGCGAAAATTCAGATAACAGATCCAAANCAACTNGCATCNTTCCTTGCTGAAGANGAGAATTACATCCGTGGTCTTGTCGACAAAATTACAGCATCCGGTGCNAANGTNTTGGTNTGCCAGAAAGGNATNGACGAACTNGCNCAACATTATCTCAGCAAGGCCGGTGTGTTCGCAATCCGTCGTGCNAAAAAGTCCGACATGGAAGCACTTTCCAAAGCAACAGGTGGCCGNATNGTCACCAACATGGACGANCTCNCAGNGGACGATCTAGGACAGGCTGCNCGNGTTGAAGAGCGCAANATNGGAGAAAGCGACATGACCTTCATCACCGGTTGCCCAGAAGCCAAGTCAGTTTCCGTACTGCTTCGTGGTGGAACCGANCACGTTGTNGATGAGATTCGACGTGCNTTCGATGACGCTGTCGGNGTCGTTTCTGTTGCTTGGGAAGACGGNGCAGTTCTNACCGGTGGNGGNAGTGTNCTAGCAGCACTAAGCAGAGATCTTCGGACCTATGCNGAAACCATTGGNGGGCGTGAACAAATGGCNATTGAGGCCTTNGCTTCNGCCCTGGAAATCATTCCTCGTACACTCGCTGAAAACGCTGGACTNGANCCTGTAACAACAATCATCGCTCTTCGAAAGGCCCATGCTGATGGNGNTTCGCATGCAGGAATCAANGTNTACGAAGGTGGCGTGGTTGACATGCAAGCTGGAAACGTCCTNGAGCCTCTNCGAGTGGTTGAGCAAGCTATTCAATCTGCAACCGANACAGCGATNATGATTCTTCGAATCGACGACGTTATCTCNTCCAAGGGCGTNAGCATGGCAGATGGATTTGGCGGCGAAGATGACTTCCATATGTGAGTTGTTNGAAACAAATTGTAACAAAACCAANCATGGTTGCGTGGCAAGGTTGAAAGGCCGATGNATGGTGGCAAAATTGTCNGCGAAGCGGACGCTTTGGAGGTCATGAAATGACAGTCGTTGCAAAGGTNTGGATTGATGAAGATTGCATNACTTGCGATGCNTGTCAAGANATCGCACCAGAAGTGTTNGAAGTTACGGATGAAACATCGCAGATTCTTGCTGCAGTACGTCTCGANGGAGGGTTNGACCGAAACGANGGAATGAGCCCACTTTCCGGCGATTTTGGAACGCAATACGCTGANATCATCCTCGANGCTGCTGAGGCNTGTCCTGTTGAAGTTATNAAATTCGAACTTGTTTCAGACGGTGCTGAGACAGAAGTGGCTGCCGAAGCACCGGCAGTCGAGGCNGCNGTCGAAGCCGCTCCCGCNGCAATTGCAGTTGGTGGCGCTGCTTCNGAAGAACTCACTGCTGTAATGGGTGGTGACCGCTCACTGACCATTCTCTTNGGTTCTCAAACAGGTAACGCCGCAGGTCTTGCCGAGAAAACTGCAAAGATGGCATCCAATTACGGNCTNGAAGCAAGTGTTGTTGACATGGACGGCTACGANAAATCGAATCTTGCAAACATCAAGCGTCTTCTCGTCATTACATCAACTTGGGGCGAAGGNGAAATGCCGGACAATGCTGANGNNCTTTGGCAATCNGTTCAATCCGATGCACCNGCACTTGCATCCATGCANTATTCCGTNTGTGCAATTGGTGATACNTCCTATGACGAGTTCTGCAAGGCAGGACACGATTGGGATNNAAAACTCTCTNGCCTTGGTGCAACAAGCGTTCAAGAAATNCAACTCTGCGATGTTGACTTTGAACCNCCGTGGATNGAATGGGTACANGAAGCNCTNCCNCGNATTGCNTGTGTTGANGACTCAGGNACNTTGCAANTCGAACTTNTCGANGAAATGAAAGCATACGGCACCTCCGACGATGATGANATCATCGAGGGCGATTATGCNCCNGGNATNATTGATTCGACCGAGATTGCGGTTGAACTGGAANTGTTCCGTTACTGTCCTGCTCAAGGCGAGCGAGGTTGGGACGTNGTNGCNGTNGCNGTTCCTGCCTCTGCATCACTCGANGATTTGTTTACAACCTTCCAAAGGGACGTAGATGGAAGNTTNGCCTTCCGTCGAGGNGCTCTNGGAGNNACATCAACAACAGGNGTCCGAGTCAANGGNCGCGTCGTNCTNTCCGATGTTGCCCGAGTCGGCGATCTTGTTTCAAACGGNCGTTTGAAAGTGGAACCGCTTCCAGGGTACCCCGTTATNCGAGANCTGATTGTCGATACCCGNAAATTCGAAGAAAACCGAAGCAAANCTCAGCCATGGATGCAGGCAGACCCTCGAGAAGGAGANCGNCTCATCAGTGGACAAGCCGTCGGTGTTCTNGCNTCTGAGACCGCTCTTGCTCTNNATCAAATGAACGCTGTCTCAAGCCANTTNCTNGCACANGGCATGTCCGATACAGTCGANTTCGATCCTGNTTANGAAGGACCAGGCATNCANCTNCANCGNTGGGTACGCATCAACGANCCGCGTACATCGGACAAGCATCGTGCACAACTCATGGCATCNCTGCAAGGCAAAGGAGGNGTCTGGAGCGAAGCAGACCCAGCNTCNCTTGCTCGTCATGGTGCAGCGGGTGCACTNCTCGCAGATACNCTCAACGATGCACGAAGTCGCCTCCTCACAGAATACAAGAACGCNGGCCGNCATGGACGTCTCGTCAAGTGGTACGGTCGCTCGGTNAANTGGTCNGGTAAACTCAACGAGACGACACTCTATCGNCAAGTCCTCGGACCATTGGGATTGGTTTCGAACGTCTTCTCGGGCGTATCCGCACGAATGATGCTNGGATTTACNCGCACNGGTGGACCTCCTATNCGAAGTCTCCAAGCACTTCTATTGCCTCCTGCTGGTGTCGGAAANATTCCAAACATGTTCAANAGGAAAGTCGAAGCTCACCACGAAGTTGTCAGCCTTTTCAACGAACTCGATCAACGGTTCTGAGGTGACTGGATGAAGGTAGCATACTATCCAGGAAATGTAGCCCGTGGCGCAATGATGGAAGTTGAAGACTGCATNCAACCGCTTTGCAAAACCTTGGGAATCAACCTGATTGAACTNCCAAAAGCGACCTCGGACGGTGGAAACATCATCCGTCAAGCATCGCCTCGNNTNCAACATGCTCTTGCNGCNCGNAANCTCGCTCTTGCCGAACAAAAGGGCNTGGACATCATGACNTCCTGTGCAACCTCGCACAGCATCCACTGCGANACAGCAGCTACNATGGAAGCAGACCCNGTANTGGCTTCNCANCTCAACAACCTNATTGCGCGCACCTCGAAAATCGAATATGCAGGNGAATCAAAATCNCGACATCTTNTGCATNTNCTTGTCGAAGAGATTGGTCTTGACAAAGTCAAGGCTGCTGTTNTGAACCCTCTCAGCATGAANATCGCAGCNTACTATGGACCATACATGCAGCGTGAGGGCTTCTGTGGTGAGGACGACCCATTCAATCCACATTACCTNGAAGATCTCATTACCGCTCTNGGAGGAACACCTGTCGACTATGATGCTCGCTGTCAGAGTGTTGGCTCTCCNAGTCTNCTNACCAACGAAAAAACCGCTTTGCGCATGACCGCNTCNGTTCTTTCAGAAGCCAAAGCGAANGGCGCACAANTGGTTGTAAGTGCNTGNACCATTTCNCACTCCAANCTTGATTCNTATCANGTCAAGGCTGGTAAAGTTACAGGGAAAGACACATCNGTNCCTGTGATTCANCTCGCTGAATTGGTGGCNTTCGCTTTGGGTCATTTCCCAGACCGCTTNGCACAANTNCGAACNCGNGCAAGAATCATTGGCGGTTGATGTCTCNTCCATCAAGAATNGGGCTCCAAGGATCGNCCGCATCCTCGCCAAAATCAAACAAACTCTTCTGCGAACGAGAGCGAGTGTGCAACGNTGGGGTTTTCGGGGAGTCGTNNGATGAAGTCTCNGNATTTTTTTCTGAAGCNTCGNCNTTNGTTTCCTNTTCTATAGATTTTAGNCGNAANCGTTCATTCTTTCAAAAATTCCAATGCAGGTNTNNTTGAATCGTCATCAACAATCTCAAATTCCAGCAAGTTTCCTTCCTTCCGAACTTCATACGAACCGACCGGGATTTCCAAACGCATCCGGGCGAGGACATTGTGCATTCGCTTCTCACGATTTCTCGANGCGTGAAGAACATAAACGTCACGTGTGTCNTTNGCNACCAANACGTGAACCGANCCACTCTGCTCGCGTGCNGTCCGACCTCTTCGTTGAATTGCTCGGATTGCACTCGGAACAGGCTCGTAGAAGAGAACCATGGATGCAGAAGGNACATCCAGACCCTCTTCGCCAACNGAGGTCGCAACAAGAACGTTCATCTCTCCGTTTCGAAAACGTTCCANTTGCTTGAGTTGCTGTTTCTGCGTCATCCCTTCCTTTTTGCCGCGTTTGCTTTGCCCAATAAATCGATCAACAATAGCACCAGGAATTTGGTTCAAATCTTCCACAAGATGTTCAACAGTATCTCGATATTCACTGAATATAAGGATGCGTTCGTTTGGGTTTTTTTGCAAATGCTCCTCGACGAGTTGCCTCACAATTCCTGCTTTAGGATGACATTCCTGCAATGTTTGAACAGCTTGACGGAAGTTGTGAACGACTTGTTTCTTGAGAAACCGGCTGGTTGAACGCTCTCCATCACGAAGTTGTTCATCTGCCCGCTGCAAATACGATCTAGCTGAGCGTAAGCCCTGAGTCTTGAGCAAGTCGAGCAGCATGTGCATCCGTCGAATGTCTGAAATCCGACGGGCTGCATCGTATCCTCTCGGGTCTCTCCGGGAAATTGCAATGCTCGCTCGCTGAGCCGCTTCCTCGATGAGTCCAGCCGTGAGGTGCTCGGTAGGGGCGAGAAATCCCTGCCGCTTGAGTGCATCCGTTTCTTGGAACTGATCGGCTTCCAAGGGCTCCAACAACGCCAATGTCGTCTCATCGAGCATAACTCGAATCGTGGCGATGTTCATGTCAACAGCATAGGGCTTGAGAAGGTCATCCTCCCGCTTTGCAACATAAATTCGTTTCACATCCAGTCTATCTCTCAATTGTTCGATCGATTTCTGAGTTGAGCCAGGACTTGCAGTTGCAGCAACCAACCAAGGAGCTGCAGCCTGCGATTTGTACCGTTCAGCCACTTGGGCTGTGGCGTGGTTGCCTTTGGCATGATGCGCTTCGTCGATAATGAGCAGGCCAACTGTTTCAAGATGAATCAGTCCGGAATCAACATCGTTGCGAATCACTTGAGGAGTTGCGATGACGATGCTGGCCTGGTCCCAAATTTCGCCGCGCTTGGCAGGTCGGTCGCTGCCCGTNTACGTGCGGACAACCTCGGGATCGATTTTGATGCGTTCAAGAATCATTCGTCGCTGTTGCTCGACCAANCCGACGGTTGGCGCNGTGATGATAATTTTTTCAATTCCAGAGTCGAGAGCATCAGCGATGCAATTCCATTGAACNGCAGTTTTCCCNAACCCTGTTGGCATCACCAACAGGGTTGAACACCGGATACAGGCTTGCGTTGCAGCGATTTGGTAGCCCCTGGCATCGATACCATCTTGCANGAACGGGTGGCGCAAGACAGGCATGTTTCGATGAAAAAGTCGAGGGTTCAAAAGGATGATGTGCAAGGGCTGAAACGAGCCGACGTCGTTGTATTTCCAAGGGTTNAAACACCGAACTACTGATATAGGGGTGGAAAGTCGGAAGGTTGCTCTAAGGGTGAGCAGCCAGACACGTTGGGCAATCCGNAAGGAACCCGTTGGCACCGTTTCCCNCTCGTGGAAATGGGACTCTGTGTCACGGCTACTCCCGGCCTGAAGAGTCCTCGCACGCTCTACGGAGCCTCTGTGTTGTAGAATAATGGAGGAGCCCAAAATGGCAAAAAGAAACCACCCACGTCGAGGTAGCATGGCGTTNAGCCCGCGCAAGCGGGCCAACCGACCTTTTGGTCACGTCAAGTCATGGCCGACCAGTGACGCAAGCGAAGTACGTATGCAAGGATTTGCAGGTTGGAAGGCAGGAATGACGCACGTTCTNGCTCGAGANCTCAACCCACGATCAACAAGTGCCGGTCAGGAGATNCGAATNCCTGTAACCGTCGTCGAGGTGCCNAAGATGCGCATNCTCGGTGTTCGTGGATACCGAATGACNNCTTATGGNAAGCAGGCNGCAGGNGAAGTNTGGGTCGACGCTGAAACACTCACAGANTCCTTCCCNGAGNTCTTCGATCGTGTNTCAAACCGAAAGAANCACGANGCAGACAAACATTTCGACAATCTCGGAAAGCAAGACCTTTGCGAAATNCGNCTTATNGTGGCGACACAACCATCCAANGTNTCAGGATCNCCCTCAAAGGTCCCTGAAGTCATGGAGGTTGGCCTNGATGGCGGTGCATCCAGCGATCAACTCGCTTTTGCNAANGAACNTCTCGGTGACGAGGTTTCCTTTACCGATGCNTTTGAAGAAGGTGCNATGACGGANATNGTNGCAGTTACGAAGGGCTACGGATGGCAAGGTGTTATCCGACGATTNGGTGGAAANCTNCAATCNCACAAGAACTCCAAGAANCGCCGACAACACGGNAACATGGGTGACTTTGGTACNGGATACGTCCGNAAGACCATNCGTCAAGGNGGACAAACTGGATACCANCAGCGAACGGAGTTTAACAAGCGTGTTCTNCGTGTTGCAAATCCTGAAGAGCACTCGATNACGCCNTCAGGTGGATTCCTCCACTACGGTGANGTCAATTCNGATTACATTCTCATCAAAGGTAGCGTCCCNGGGCCTGCAAAGCGATTGATTCGGTTCCGTGANGCAATGCGNTCCAANGAAGAGCCACAGCCGTACGAAATCACCTATGTAAGTACACGCAGCAAGCAGGGGGCCTGAANATGAAGGTCGCAGTCAAGAACATCAGCAACAACATCACGCAAGATGAGATGGATGCTGGNCGTCTTCAGAGTGTTTTCGACATNACCGTCGAAGATGGCTCCAANGTNTCNCTNCCTGATTCCTTTAGTCAATCTGTGCGAGAAGACCTTGTTCGTGATGCAATNGCATCCAGCNGAGCAAACCGTCGACAAGCCTACGGATCCCGCCGACACGTNGGAAAGCGCCGGCCTATGNCNGGTATGAAGCANTCCGTCGAATGGTGGGGNAAGGGNCGAGGTGTCTCTCGTATCATGCGTCGAACAGGACAACGCCGTGGTGCACAAAACCCACACACACTNGGTGGNCGCCGTGCTCACGGACCAAAGGTCGAAAANGACTGGTCTCGAAAATTCAANACCAANCAACGCCGNATGGCCCGAGATGCTGCACTTTCAGCAACGGTTGANATGGANCTNGTTATGGCTCGNGGACATCAACTTGACGAGTCCGTTGAACANCTNCCAATCGTNCTTGGTAACTACACNGAAACCATCGATGGCAANACCGANGAATACAANATNGANNCTTTCAACCATGGNTCAGCAACNCGAAAAGTCCTNGCNATCTTCAANGAACTTGGACTTGGGCACGACCTCCATCGTGCACGCTCCAACCGAAAGATCCGAGCCGGTAAGGCGACNATGCGTGGTCGTGTCCACAAGACACCGAAGTCCGTACTCTTGGTCGTCAAGGAAAAAGCNGGTCTTGCACANGCNGCNCGNAANCTTCCAGGAGTTGATGTTGTTGCTGCCAAGGATTTGAGCGCAGAAGACCTCGCCCCTGGCGGNGATGTCGGTCGCTTAACCGTGTTTACAAAAGANGCTGTGGAGGCACTCAACTGAGGTGATATCATGAATGCATACGACGTAATCATCATGCCGTGGNTAACGGAAAAGACCATGGAAGCACGTACNACACAGAACCGANTGGAATTCATTGTACGACGAGCTGCNACAAAGAAGCAGATCGCTCGTGCGATCGAAACGATTTTTGAAGTTGAAGTTGCATCNGTCAACGTTCGCAANACCAAGCATGGTAAGCATGCAAGTGTACGTTTGGCTGAAGGCTTCGACGCAGAAGACGCCGCAATGCGTCTGGGAGCTCTATGAGGTGAGGAATTATGGGTAAGAGAATTCGTGCACAGCGCAAAGGATCATCACCACGGTATCGCGTGTCAAGCCACCGATTCCCNGGTGCNAACAGAATGCCACGNGATATGGATGTGGTTGGTGAGGTTACNGAACTTGTTCACTCACCGGTTCANACNGCACCATTGGCTCGTGTAAAGTTGCCAGATGGNGANACAACACTTGTGGTTGCAACAGAAGGCGTTTCCATCGGAAGCAAGATTGCANTCGGAGACAACGTATCTCTACGACCNGGGAACATNACCCTGCTTTCCGAAATTCCTGAAGGAACAGCCATCAACAACGTNGAACTTCGACCNGGTGATGGCGGCAAGGTTGCCCGATCTGCAGGAAATTCATGCATCGTTGAAGCCAAGATNGGCGACAAGGTCCGTATTCGAATGCCATCCGGTTCCCTCAAGGAACTTCCAGGCCATTGCCGAGCNACCATNGGTGTGCTCGCTGGTCATGGCCGTGATGAGATGCCACTGCGAACTGCAGGTGCTGCTCATTACAAAGCNAAGGCTCGTGGTAAACTCTTCCCGCACGTNAGCGGTGTTGCCATGAANCCNGTGGATCACCCGCACGGTGGTGGAAACCACCANGCTGTCCACGGACCNAACTCAGTTGCCCGAAGCACNCCGCCAGGTGCCAAGGTTGGATTGATTGCCCCACGCCGCACGGGTCGAGGTCGCGGCAAGCGAGTATGAGGTGTTGAAGTATGGGACGTAAGAAGAAGAAGTCATTCATGACCCCNAAGGCNAGTCGACGAAAGGCACGTAAGCGACTTTCGACAACNACGGCTCGTCAGAAGAAGGAATTCACNTACCGTGGATATNCAATCGAAGAATTGGTCAACATGCCAATGTTCCCTGANGAAGGNTCCGATGAGTANCTTGCTCGTCTNCTNCCAGCTCGNGTCCGACGTTCAATCGTCCGAGGATGGTCAGAGCAGAACCAGAAATTCNTCGAGCGCGTCAACCGCAGCAAGACAAACACGATTCGAACCCACCGACGTGACATGCCAATTNTACCACAATTCGTTGGTAAGACCATCGCAGTCCACAANGGCCANAACTTTGTTGAGGTTGATGTGAAACCAGAAATGATTGGTCATTANCTCGGNGAATTCGCAATTACACGACGTGGAGTCGCCCACAGNGGGCCGGGTGTTGGTGCTACCCGTTCATCGAAGCACGTACCATTGAAGTGAGGTGAANAGGATGAGCAACAAGCGAAACATGGANCGTCGAACCAAGCGTCGACAACTCCCACAACGTGGATACACACAACTTCTCCAAGGAAGCCGACTCGCNACAGCCCGAGCAGTCAACGTTGACATGCANGTCAANCACTGTTTCGAAGTCGCCCGTGCGGTNAANGGGATGACTGCTGGNAAGGCCATCAACTTCCTNAACGAAGTTCTTCTCATCGACTCAGANCGNGCCGATGTTCGTCGAAAAGCNAGCGCAGTTCCNTACCGATTGGGCAGTGGAAACAAGCGANGAAAGCGATCNGGTCCTTCNATGGTTGGACACCGAAAAGGNAAGGTCGGGCCAGGNCGATACCCAGTCAAGGCNAGCCGNGCATTCATCAANCTCATTCAGAGTGCAATGGAAAACGCTCGTCACCAATACGATGACGTNGAACCNGAAGATATGGAAATCACNCACGTTGCAGCACACCGTGGCCAAATCCGTCGNGGATGGATTCCACGNGCNCGTGGTCGAGCAACGCCAAGCAACCACTACCAGGTGAACCTCGAGATTTTCCTCGAAGACTTCACCGCAACCGACGACGAGTTGGAGGACGANTTCTGAGGTGAACAATCATGGCAGGCAAGAAGAGTACAATCAAAGCAATCGTCGACCGAAACGTCGAGCGTCACCTCGTCAAGGAATTNTTGATGAAGAANACAAAACGCTCTGGATTTGGTGGATTGGACATCAAGCGAACACCCAANGGAACCGANGTCACCGTTCACGCAGAGCGACCAGGTCTTGTNATNGGGCGNAAAGGNAAGATCATCAANGAACTNGAANGTCGNTTGAAGAGTGAGTTCGAANTGTTTGAACCACAACTCAAAGTCGANGAAATCAAATCNTCNGATTCAACGTTGAATGCGCAAGTCATGGCNGANAANATNGCATCTGCTCTNGAGCGCGGCTGGTATTACCGTCGTGCTGGNAACAGCGCTGCAGAGAACATCATGTCNGCAGGTGCTCGTGGTGTCATCGTCACCGTTGCAGGGAANCTTACAGGNTCTCGAAACCGAACCCAGAAATTCATCATGGGTCACGTCAAGTACTGNGGCGAAACCGCACTNCANCACATGGACAAAGGTTACGCAGTCGCAGTNCGCAAACTCGGAACCATNGGCGTNACCGTCGAAATCATGCGAGCCAACACTCGTCTTCCACACGAAATCTCAATCTTCTCCGATGAAGAACTAAAGATTCGCGANGANCAGGGAGAAGAAGGCGAGGCTGCAACCACCGTGGAGGTGGAAGAGTGAGCCACGTCCGCAACCGAGACATNGCAGCCATGAGCCGCGAAGCACTTGAGGCNCGTTTGANCGAGTTGCAAGATGANCTTCTTCAACTTCAAGCGGAAAAGGCGCTCGGTGGTACNCCATCAAACATGGGCGCATACAAAGCAACTCGNCGAAGTATTGCACGAATNAAATCCCACTTAGGGAACAACTGAANGAACACGAGGTGATGAACAACTATGGCGGCAATTTGTGGTGTATGTGGTCTACCAGACGAACTATGCATCTGNCAAGAAATTGCNAAGGAACAACAACGAGCAATCTTNTCCACCGACAGAAGGAGATACGGAAAAATCGTAACAAAAGTGGAAGGAATTGACGACGTAGCAATCGACATCAATCAANTAGCAAAATTACTCAAAAACAAATGCGCTGCCGGGGGAACTNTCAAAGGTCGAATCATCGAATTNCAAGGCGATCACAAAAAGAAGGCAGCAAACGTATTACGAAANAATGGATTNAATGTGGAGGTGAGATAAATGACGGAAATGAACANAACTTGGATTGGTCAANAANTGACCGTTGTTGAGTCCACNGACCCAACACTCATCGGACGTTCNGGAAACGTTGTCGATGAAACACAAAAGACGCTGACCATCCTTGAGAACGGCNACGAGCGTGTTCTCGGAAAAGCAGCGATTCAATTTACACTCAACGGCGGAANTACCGTCCTNTCTGGGTCGTCTCTGCGGCANCGACCCGAAGATCGTATGAGCCGCAANTACAAGGAGGCATGAAAATGCGAGAAATNGGAATAGATGTTAAANTACCAACTGGNGAATGGGACGGAGATGAAAATTGTCCCTTCTACGGAAGCCTNCGCTTGCGNGGTCAGATGTTCGAAGGCGTTGTATCCGGNGTTGGTATGCAGAANACCATCACCATNGAGCGAAACAACGTTCGATACATGAAGAANTACGAGCGTTTTGAGAAGCGAACCAGCACCCTNAGTGCGCACCTNCCAAGCTGCATCGGNGACATTGAANTCGGNGACAGCGTTCGTGTNATGGAATGCCGCCCTCTGTCAAAGACGGTCTCGTTCTGTGTNATCGAAAAGACTGGAGGTGAATCCTGATGCGTGGAATTGCAGGTCGTCAAACACGTGGTCTACCNACCATGGCTCGATTGCATGTTGCNGACAANACCGGTGCAAAAATTGTTCAGATTGTCAACGTNATCAAACTCGGTGGAACCATGCGTCGNTACCCAGCAGGTGGCGTTGGTGACATGACCAAGGTNTCCGTNAAGAAGGGTACACCNGANACCCGTCGTCAAATGTTTAACGCTGTCATCATNCGACAGCGCCGNCCATTCCGTCGTGCAGACGGTACNTGGGTTCAATTCGAAGACAACGCTTGTGTNATTACCAACATCAAAGGCGAAGTCCAGGGTTCNGATATCAAGGGCCCAGTATCTCGTGAGGCTGCAGAACGCTGGCCTCGTATCGCTGCAACAGCGAANCAGATTGTATGAGGTGAAGAAAATGGTCAAGTCAAGTAAACCAGGAAAGCAANGNAANGCGCAATACAACGCCTCCATGCATACCAAGCGTAAGCGAGTTTCNGCACGANTGCAACTCGACAAGCCTGATGAGCGATTNGCCGGAGTNCGATCNGTTACCGTCCGTGCTGGTGACACAGTNCGNGTCATTCGTGGAGATTTCTCTCACGGNGGNAAGCGNCANGGTGGNAAGCGCAAGGCTGAGCCACTTACTGGCCCCGTCATCGGNATCGATGCCAACAANGGNCGCATCCTNATCGANGGTGCAAAGCAATCCAAATCCGATAACAGAGAAGAGGCAGTTCCGGTCCATGCCTCCAACGTCGTCGTCGTTAAACTCGATGAGACGGACAANNTGCGTATGCAGAAATTGACCGAGGATAGGAGTTGAANAATATGGGTAGCAGCAGTCACTTGAAACGTTTGGCCATGCCACGAAGCTGGCCTCTTCCTCGTAAGACAACCATTTGGGTCACACGCCCAAGTCCAGGNGGACATTCNTTGGAGCGATGCATGCCTGTNAATCTCGTNATTCGTGATGTTCTNGGNCGNGCACANAGCGCCCGNGAAGTTCGATTTATNGTTCACAATGAGTTGGTGAAGGTNGATGGNCGCGTCTGCAAAGACACCCGCCGNGGNGTCGGCCTCATGGATGTTCTCTCACTNGGTGATGAGCACTTCCGATGCATGCTCGACGCAAACGGTCGTCTTCGATATGTCAAGATTTCAGCTGAAGAAGCAGCGTGGAAAATTGTTCGAATCGAAGGCAAGACCACAATCAAGGGTGGTAAGACCCAGATCAATCTNCACGANGGTCGAAACATGCTTGTTGANGATGCNAAAGAATACAGCACGGGAGACTCAATCAAAATTTCNCTNCCAGATCANANCGTNCTTGAGCANATNCCNTTCNCCGAGGGNGTNCGATGTTACCTCATCGGAGGNACNCACGTTGGCGANATGGCNTCGATGAAGGAGCGNATNGTCAAGCGATCCAGCATGCCCAACGAAGTCGCATTTGACGAATTNGGTACAACCGAAGTCAACGTTTTCGCAGTNGGNGATGCAAGCATCCCAGTCATGGAGGTGAAGGCATGAGTGAGACNGTNAATCCAATGAGCGTACCTCGAATCACAAANGTTTGCGTCAACATCGGTGTTGGCGAAGGTGGNGANCGNCTCGTCAACGCAGAGAACGTTCTCGAGATGGTNACCGGTGTACGTCCACANCGAACACTCGGAAAAATCCAAAACCGNGACNTGAANGTTCGTGAAGGTGCNCCNATCGGNTGNCGGTCAACCATGCGANATCAGGCTTCCATCAAGGAATTCCTGACCAACGCCTTCTGGGTCCGNGACAACACCATTCCAAGNTGGAACTTNGACGCCCAAGGAAANCTTTCCTTTGGAGTCCGTGATTACACGGATTTCCCNGAGCAAAANTACGATCCAGANATCGGAATNTACGGAATGGACATCAACGTCGTTCTCGAACGACCTGGNCACCGAATAAGCCGCCGAAGAAAGGCAAAGAGCAAGGTNGGCAAGAGCCACNGCGTCTCACGAGATGAGTCGATGGAGTGGTTCAAGTCGAACTTTGGAATTAAAATCATGGAGGAATGAAAATGGCAAGAGATCATGGAGAATACATGGGACGAACGATTGGATGTCGCCGATGCGGACGACGTCGAGGGATGATTCGACGACATGGNCTNCGCNTNTGCCGNCAATGNTTCCGNGATGTTGGGCCNGAGATTGGCTTCAAAAAGATGAACTGAGGTGATTATGAATGCAATTTGATCCATTAAACGACGCACTCGTCAAGATTTACAACGCAGAGCAAGCTGGTCGATTCGACGTCCAATTGACNCCTGCNTCCAAGTTACTCGGAAACGTNCTCAACATTATGCAGACTTCCGGATACATCGGAGANTACTCACGTGTNGANAACGGCCGAGGAGATGCTTTTGTCGTTCANCTACGCGGAACCATCAACCGNTGCGGTACTGTAAAACCACGACACAGTGTTCGCCGACAAGAATTCGAAAAGTGGGAGACACGATATCTTCCTGCACAGGACTTTGGTCTCCTNATTCTGACGACCAATTCCGGCGTCATGAACCACTACGATGCGAAAGACGCCCGCATCGGCGGCAAACTGCTTGCCTACGTGTACTGAGGTGAAAAGCATGGTAAAAATCGACAGAATCGAACACAACGTAACCATCCCTGAAGGCGTTACAGCCACAATCAGCGAAGATGGCGTCGTCACCATNNCTGGACCNAACGGANCACTTTCACGAGAATTCGTATCNTCNAGNGTCGATATTCTCCANGACGGNGGAGGNCTCATGGTNCGAACCGANNTACCNCGCCGAAAAGACAAGGCANTGGCAGGTACATGGAATGCNCANTTGAACAACATGGTGAAGGGTGTGACCCAAGGTTTCACCTACCANCTCAAGGCATTCTACTCTCACTTTCCAATGACGCTCGCTGTCCAAGGNCAGAACTTTGTTGTGAACAACTATTTCGGTGAGAAAGTTCCACGATCAGCAAACATTCTTCCTGGNGTTGACGTCAAAGTCTCAAACAAAGTTGAGATTACTGTTTCNGGAATCGATAAAGAACTCGTTGGCCAAACTGCAGCAAACATCGAGCGTTGCACGACGGTCAAGAAGCGNGATCGACGTGTNTTCCAAGACGGAATATACCGTCTCAGCAAGGAGTGATGAAGGATGACAGAAGAATATGAAAGTATGACTGTAGCACAACTCAAGGAATTGCTCAANGAGCAAGGATTACCNGTNTCTGGAAAGAAAGCAGACCTCATCGAGCGCCTCGCAGGTGCNGCAGAGGAAGAAGNGNCNCCNNTTGAAGAAACAGAGGCTGCGTCCGATGACGANGAAGAAGAGGACGATTTCTTTGAAGACGATGATGACTGGGATGACGATGAAGATGAAGTTCACGTCGCNAAGCAAAAGCCAGTACTCGACGAAGAGACGCAAGAAGCGCTCGCNCTNCGNGCNGCNCAAAAGAAGAAGACTCCTTCGTTCCGCCGAACNGAATGGTTCCGCTACAAGCGATTGTCACGATCNGGNTGGCGNGCTCCACACGGTATGGACAGCAAGCAACGTCGAAACTACAAGTATCGAGGCTCACTTGTNCGTGTTGGACACGGCAAGGTCGCAGCCGCTCGTGGGCTTCACCCAAGTGGTTTTCAAGAAATCATGGTTCACAACNCGAACGATCTNGAATCGATNGATCCCGAGACACAGGCNGCTCGAGTNGGACGTACCGTTGGTGGCCGAAAGCGTGAGAACATCCACGCNCGTGCTGATGAATTAGGGATTCGTATCCTGAACCGAAGGAGGAATGTTTGATGCAACTAACCAACCAAAAGCGTCTCGCTGCGAAAATTCTCAAGTGCGGTGAAAACCGAGTNTGGATCAACCCNGATTACATTGANGAGGTTGCATCATCNGTACAGGCAGANGATATNCGTGAATTCATCGAAGAAGGATTAATNCGNGCAAAGGCCGTTAAAGGNACATCNCGAGTNCGNGCACGCACTCGNCAAGAGCAGCGTCGNAANGGTCGACAAAAAGGNCANGGTAAGCGAACGGGAACTGCNAANGCTCGNAACCCACGCAAGAATCGTTGGATGCGAACCATTCGTTCGCAACGACGTGCTCTCAAAGANTTGCGAGANAANGATGAAATCACNTCNTCGCAATANCGACGCTACTACCTCAAAGCAAAGGGTGGNTCATACCGATCCATTGCCCACCTNCGGTCTCAAATGACTCTTGAAGGTATAGAACTCAAGGAAGGTGACAACTGATGCAAGGAAANCGACGACGCTCTGTNCTTCGACGACGCAAAGCTGGACTTACTGANTATCGACGACGTCTACGTCTGNTACGAAGTGAACAACCTCGTGCTGTCGTTCGCATCTCAAACACACGAACTTCGTGNCAGTTGGTNACATGGGCNGCTGGNGGTGACAACGTTGCNNTNAATGTNACAGGCAACGATTTGGTCAAGAAATTNTCATGGCCAGACAANATGTCAAAGAAATCNGTTCCTGCATCNTANCTCGTAGGNTACGCTCTCGGNAAAGCAGCAATCGCTGCAGGCCATGAAGATGCAGTTCTCGACATAGGACTTGCTGCAAGCACACCAGGNGGNCGTGTTTTTGCTGCACTTCGTGGAATGGTTGAGGCNGGACTGAACGTTCCGCACAGCGATGAAATTCTTCCAAGCGATGANCGAATCACTGGAGNCCACATCGACGAAGGTGTTGCAAGCGCAATTGAAACAACNAAAACATCCATTGAGGGGGCTTACTGATGACAGAAGAAGAAACACNAGAAATTAACCAAGCACCAGGTATGATTCTTGCTTACGCTCCGCAAGAAGCTGAAGAAACCGGTGGACGTCGAAGACGACGTAATGCTCAATCCGATGCGATAAACAATCTCCGAAACTGGACACCACGCACTCGTCTAGGAAACATGGTATACGCCGGAATCATCACAAATTACGAAGACGCACTCGCAAGTGGACTTCCGATTCGTGAAGTCGAAATTGTCGATGCTCTTCTCCCTGAGTTGGAAGACGAAATCATCAACGTCAACATGGTTCAACGAATGACTGACAGTGGTCGACGTGTACGATTCAATGTCATGGCATGTGTCGGAAACCGCAACGGGTATGTTGGTCTTGCAATGGCCAAAGCAAAAGAAGTATCCAATGCGATTCAGAAAGCCATTGTTGCTGCCAAACTTAACCTGATCAGCGTACAGCGTGGCAACGGTTCNTGGGAATCATCCGCTGGACCCGGAACATCGGTCCCAATCAAAGTGAACGGACGATCTGCATCAACACGAGTAACACTCATGCCTGCTGCGAAAGGAAAAGGTCTGGTTATTGGTGAGACTGGCAAGAAAGTTCTCGAACTCGCTGGGGTAACCGACGTTCTATCACGAACCAAGGGACAAACCCGAACAACCATCAATTATGCTGCTGCAACNTTCAACGCGCTCAAAACGTTAAATTCAACCCGTATCAGCAACGAACAGCGANAACGCTTGCACATCAACACTGGGAGGGTNTTGAAGTGAGTTACATNGTAGTNNGAGCACGAAGCAACGTNGGNGTNGANCGATCCATTCGCGAGACCATGTCGTACCTCAACCTCACCAANGTAAACCATGCAGTCATCATTCCAGAGAATGANCAATACGTNGGTATGCTNCGTAAGGCCAAGGATTACATCACATGGGGNAAGGCCGACCTTGCTACTGTCGAATCCATGCTNTCCGAGCGTGGNAGNATGAGNGGTGATGCNCCCTTGACCGANGCTNTCGTNGCAGAAGCAACCGATTACAAGACCATTGGAGACTTTGCAAAGGCAATCGTCGCCGATGAGGCAACTGTCAAAGATGTTCCAGGCTTGAAGCGCGTCTTCCGTTTGCATCCTCCTCGAGGACCAAAAGGATGGGGCGGAATCAAGCGATCCTACGTCGTTGGTGGCGCACTCGGTTCCCGAGGCGACGACATCAAGGCACTNGTTGAAAGAATGATTTGAGGTGATATGATGGGTACAAAAGCAAACAAGCACCGTGGTCGAAACCGATACCATGGTCGTGGAAAGAAAGCTGGNCGNGGCGCAGGTAAGCGCGGTGGNCGTGGAAATGCAGGTATGAACAANCATCGTGTCATGACTCGAATCAAGTACATGCCAGGTCACTGGGGNATGCACGGTTTCAANCGTCATCCATCTCTTGCGCAATGTGCATGTCACATGCAACGTCAGCCAACTCGAAGGAATGGCAGACGGAAANGACAGCATCNACCTNGGAGAACTCGGAATCGACAAACTCCTNGGATCTGGACGAATCAATGCAGCAATGACCATCACAGTCGCTAACGCTAGNGCTACAGCAATCNAAAAGGTTGAGGCAGCTGGTGGCTCNGTCAACCTCGANGACAGCGANGACTTTGACGAATGGGAAGAAGAGTGAACAAGGAGGTCTCTAAATGAAACACAAGCCAGTACCAATCGGTGTCGTTCTCACCGGTGTACTCTACTTTGGTCTCCTCTTCTACTGGCANTGGGATGAACTNTCNGGCGCCGGTGCAGCACGNGACGCAGCCATCTTTGGCATCGTNTTGGCGATTGCACACGTAGCCTACGTTATGGCTTGTTTCCAAATTGACCTTCCNGCCTCAATGAAGCAACTNCCGATTATTGGCCGTTATNCCAAACTCTACGGATGGCTGATTTTCGTCTTTATNGCNGTTTGGTATTGCCGTCCTGAAAAATGGGGCGGGTACGATGAAGCCGTTGGGTTCCTNCTCGTAGGTGTCCTTNTGCTCGGNTTTGGTGCNGCAGCCATTCTTACGTGTTTCATGTGGAGCGGCGANCANAGCAGTCGTTTGTACGCNCTCAGCCGATTCGTCGATGTTTACCCTGCCATCACCAAACCTGATCGTCACGTTCGATTCGGAGAAAAGATGTGGACAACAACCTTCGTTCTNATCATNTACTTCGCNATGACCAACGTCATGCTCTACGGACTNAGCGGACAAGCAATGGACTTGTTCAGNGGATTCCGNTCAATCATGGCTGGTGCATCGGGTACAATCATGCACTTGGGTATTGGTCCAATCGTCACTGGTTCAATTATCATGCAATTGTTTGCTGGTGCNAAAATCATTCGTCTTGACCTTACNAACAGCGATGACAAGGCAATGTACCAAGGTGTTCAGAAACTTCTCGTTCTCATNATGATTCCAATCGAATCNATTCCACAGACCTATGGTTTCCTCGACCCTTCAGAATTCCTCATCGATGAATACGGNATCGGNTGGGCAAACTTCGTTATNGTTGCTCAATTGTTTGCAGGTTCTTANCTGGTCTTCCTTCTCGATGAGCTGGTCAGCAAGTGGGGNATNGGATCCGGTATGTCCNTNTTCATCGCAGCAGGTGTTGCACAATCAACATTNGTTGGTACACTTTCACCTCTTCCAACCACTGCAGGTTTCGCTTACTCCGTAGAAAACCCGCCNGCTGGTACNCTTCCNATGATCTTCTACATGTTCAGGACGGCGACGAATGGTGAGATGATATCACTNAACGGGTTCGAGATGATTCTGTTGGGNGATGCGACGCATCCGAATGCTGTNATTGCNCTGGTTTCCAGTATCATCGTGTTCCTCGTNGTGGCCTATGCCGAATCGAGCAAATTGGAATTGCCATTGACGCACGGAAAGGTTCGTGGTCACCGTGGTAAGTATCCAATTCGATTGGTTTACGCTTCGAACATTCCTGTCATTTTGATGGCTGCATTGCTCGCAAACGTCAACATGTTCTCGCTCTTGTTCTGGAGTCATCCGACGATGTCACAGACGCCGATATTAGGTCGGCAGGGTTGGTTCTCCATGTCGGATTACATNGGNACGTANGAGCCGGGTCAGACAGCNGCGTCNGGTGGGTTTGCCTGGTATGCATCCATGCCNGCTGGTGTCAACGATTGGCTGATTCCGTTNCTGAATCAGCAATCGGATATGTTTGGCCATAGTNTNGGNCAGATNATGCTTCACGTTGTGTTCTATGTGGTCTTGATGACCGTTGGTTCGATGGTCTTCGCGAAGTTTTGGATCGACACCACCAACATGGGTACCAAGGACGTTGCCAAGCAAATTGAACGAACAGGCATGCAGATTCCAGGTTTCCGTAAGAACCCGAAGGTTTTGGAGAAGATTCTCGAGAATTACATTCCTCCAGTTACCTACTTCTCTGGTGCGTTTGTAGGTTTACTGGCAGCAGGTGCTGANTTGCTTGGTACGGTTGGTAATGCAACNGGTACAGGTCTGTTGCTGGCTGTTGGTATTATNTTGAGAACGTACGANCAAATCCAGAAGGAACAAGCCATGGAAATGCATCCAATGCTGCGACAATTCTTCGGCGCTGAGTAACATTCGAAACANTGCTTGGCTNCANACCGAGNCAATTTATTTGTCAGTCATCGCAGCCCAANAGGACTGGATCACGNTCACCATAANCNGGCCATTCCATCATTTCACTGGTTGAGTTCTCAAACAANCCGTCCCAAGTGCCGTCACACAAAAGATAGTCNGGATAGTCATAATCNCCCTCTGCNTCAATTCGCAATGCTGAGAAGCTAACCGATGTATCACCTAACTGGTCAGCGTATCCTGTCTCGATCCTAACATGAGTTACATTTTCAGCAGTNGCAGAAAANTGATGTCTGAACCAGCTGTTGNGCATGAAATCTTCAGCATACGTTTCATATGTGGCTCCNCGCTCATAGAAGCCATACATCTCTGTTGATTCGTATTGGGAAGTCCATGTCGAACCGTTGTTGGTGCTGGTGTAGATNTCAATTCCTGAATAACCATTGGTAATCATAAACGGATGTTCCATCACGAGAATACTCACTCCATCGATATTGGTTACGTTATCCAGTTTGTAGGTGATTTCGAAACCNGAGGCCGTGCCNACCCTGTACTGATAGTTNCACACTCCACCGTTGATGGCTAATTCGGGGATTGAATCTGTGTATNCATTCCGATTGGGGATTCGTTGNTGATGNCCCTCAGTTTCCTCGATGACNACNTCGCTTGTTACGCTGATGGGAACNGTGACTGGATAGAGGACAGTCTCATCACACCACAAAGGTGGTAAATCATTATCATAATATGAATAATCACCNNNATANGGATCACCATATCCTNCATCCCANNNGAACAGTGGAATTATACCNAATATNCCAGCAANNAACACNACNAACGTTATGACCATTCCCACNGAAACCNNTNCCAATATNATTTGTGCTGTTTTAGGNTTCATATCNTGGTTNTTGGCACCTTTTANTGGATATTTGTAAGCAGACTGNTTNATTGTTTTTAATCCAAGNAATGCTATCAGNCGGCCCATGTCTCGTTCATCACCGATTGGATCGGAATGTAATTCTCCGCCATTNGCATCGATTATTCTATAATAATGGCGTTCGTTTGTTTCACTCCTTCCATCGGANGTTGACGTGGTAGTTGTTTTAATAAAAGTCAGTAATTTGTCAGTCATATCTTTGACGTAAATGAATTTCACAGAAGTACCTTCATACCAAACATAAGTTTCTTGCTCTTTGAAATGCTTGATNNTTCCACGGGTGAGATACNNCCNAGCTGTTACCANNACAGCAGCGATGTTCGAGAAGANGANCCATACGCCGTNGTCTAAAANTCCNNAA
>NZVG01000017.1:31259-32645 GCA_002698145.1 Methanobacteriota archaeon
CNCTCCGAGTATAGATATTACAAAATAGANNANCACAAAGTCACGAAACCTGTANAATTTATGNGTTTCTGGTGTTTCAATCGATGNAAGTTTNGCAACATCGGTCTGCTGCATNGCCTCGATNCGCTGCTNTGTCGGTGCTACTGCAGTTGATGGCGGCATNGNGTTGTCGTTGTTATCANCGTNGGCGGGTTGACNACCCGAATCCGNCANNANAATTGATTCTAGATATTTCANGGCATCATCGATATCNCCGGTTTGCTGATGCTGCATTTCACCATCTGNCCAATATTCGAACAGACNACTTTCCATGTGCATTTGNAAAAAGGCGTTTCTATCAGCATCTAAGTGGAGAATCCAAAATCCATCGCAAGACAGGATCGCACGAATCGCTTCATACGACAATTCTGTTTGTTTGTCGAGTTGAAACTCTTGTGTTTTCCCATCAACTTCAATNTTTAAGGGATTAGGAAAGTGTATTTTTTNAGACTGTTCTGNATCCTCAGGAGGTTTAATNCCCCAAAATTCAGTTGACACNNNNANNCNATTACNTATNGGTTTTTTTTATTTTGGCCGACAGNACCATTCAGTNGTNCAAATAGNGNACAATGAGAGTCTGCGGAAAGATNACNTGGNTAACTCAATCAAGAAATCGCAACTAGACTTCAAACGGGCCACGTNCTAACGATGTNGTCTGTTATCGATTNGAATCAGGGCATAAATAAANTGCTTGATTGGCTCGCAGTGAGCGACTTTGAGGCCAATTACAGGCGGGTATCTTGATATAGGGGGGGCGAGTGGGTGAGTTGCTTGCGTCGTTGGGAACGGCGTTGGGACCCGAGTCCTCGGACGGTGAAGGTTTCCATCNCCCAACGACGACAGCCGAAGCACATGCGATTCTGAGAAACCTCCGGGATGGAGCTCGCTCAGGGTCAGGTAGGTGATTAGAGATTATGACGTATTTTTTGTTGTGCAAGAGATAGTGCTCATAACCTCGCCAAGAAATTTAGGACAGCNAATTAATTGCGATAACAACTCTAGGGATCAAAACACGAGAAATCTGGTTGATCCTGCCAGAGGCGACCGCTTTTGGAGTTCGATTAAGCCATGCGAGTCGAGAGCCTTAGGGGCTCGGCATACTGCTCAGTAACACGTGGATAACCTGCCCTATTGTCTGGAATAACCTCGGGAAACTGAGAACAANGCCGGATANCCCACAATGCCTGGAACGGTTTGTGGGTGAAGATAGGATGGGTCTGCGGCGTATCAGGTCGTAGGGGGTGTAATGGACCTCCTAGCCATCGACGCGTACGGGTGTTGGGAGACATAGCCCGGAGATGGATTCTGAGACACGAATCCAGACCCTACGGGGTGCAGCAGGCGCGA
>NZVG01000018.1 GCA_002698145.1 Methanobacteriota archaeon
CGCCAATGAGTCCACCTGATCCTGTGATGACTTGAACGACGTTCTCTGGTAGTCCGACTTCTGCCTCTTGCATGGCTTCTAACCATGCGATGAGAGAGAGTGGTGTCCACGATGCTGGCTTTGCAATCACGGTGCATCCTGCTGCGAGAGCTGGTGCAATCGATCGCAATGCGAGTTGTAGTGGGAAGTTCCACGGAATGATGTGGGCTGTAACACCAACGGGTTGTCGAAGTGTGTAATTNAGGCGGTTGCCCGGAACTGGGATGGTTGATCCTTCGATNTTNTCNGTCAAACCTGCGAAATATTCGAANGTCCATGCNCCNTANCGGATTTCAGACAATGCTTCACGGAANGTNTTGCCGTTGTTGCTGCTTTCAATGGCTGCGAGTGCCTTTGCGTTTGCATACGTTGCTTGGGCCATTCGATTGAGAACACGACCACGTTCTGCCGGATCCATAGCGCTCCAACTTCTGTCTGCGAAGGCTGCTTTTGATGCAGCAACACAGCGGTGAACATCCTCAAGTGTTGCTTTCGGTGTTGTTGCCATTGTTTCACCCGTTGCTGGGTTCAGAACTTCATGTGTATTGTTATCCGATGATGCGCACCATTGGCCATCAATGTACATCTGCTTCTCGTCCATGTACTTTCCACATCGATGCGCCTCATGAGCGATTCGGTGGATTCTTTTGGTTGAAAGAACCAACCAATCGTTGGTCAGGACCCAATAGACTCATGAGGTGCATGCTTCAACTAGCGTCATGGTCGAGCGTGTTGGTCTTGCAGCAGAATCTGCAAAGGCCATGAGTCAAGTCGCACCNCGTCTTCTGATTCTTGCTGGTGCGACNGGTGTTGGNAAGTCAACAGCTGCTCGTGAGATTGCTGCTGCATCTGGCTTTTCTCGCATNATCTCAACCGATGCCATCCGAGAAATCATGCGTACGTGCATCGACGTTGATGAGGATGCAGCCTTGCACCGCTCGTCCTTCTCTCGTGGTGAAAATGGAGAACCTGTCATCGATTGGCANCGGACNTGTGAATCGGTTGAGCCCGGTATTACGGCAACCATCGAGCGGGCACGTCGCGAAGGAATTGATTTGTTGATCGAAGGCGTTCACATTGTACCAAGTGATCGATTGCTCCGGGCTTGGCGAGAGGGTGGAGGCATTGCTGTTGGTTTGTTGATGCAGGTTGAAACTGAGGAGAAGCATCGTGCGATGCTCAAATCACGGGATGCNCATTCCTACCGTCGAGCGGATCGATACCTCGCAGGCTTCTCTCGGATTCGTCGCATTCAAGAAGGACTCCAAGAGCGTGCAAAGATTGCTTCATGGCCTGTTGTCGATCCAACATGGGGTAGCGATACTGACCGTATCAAGCACTTCCTCAATCTNGCTTGGAATGANCACAANGCATGATCACAATTCGATCATAAATTGAATCGGTTTCATCAACATTGCATCGCTGTCTGAAACACCGAGNTCNGCATCGANTTGNATNTGATTNGAACCNANNTCGGTGATTGNNANGTTGATNANTTTNACNTCAATNCCACTAATTTCACCATGATGGAGCAAATCTTCGTGCGAGGAATCCATTGCTTGTGTGACGGATTCGAGGGCAGACACACCGTTCTCGTACCATACCTCGGCTCTNGCTTCCACAAGCCCCGGCAATACGGATTCAACGTCTTGTGAAGTCTGGATGACAGCATCGCTGGCCACATCGTGCGGCACGGACATGCCTGCAAGTTTGATGGAAAAGATGGCCATCGAAAGGAGGGACATCATCAAAACAACCCCCGTTGCAAGAAGCATCTGCGCTTTGTCGTCTTTCTGTGAGGGTCGCATCAGGACGCACCTCCTCGAGACCAGACATCGAGACTGATGGTCCACACGTCCGCATCAACGACGACCAATTGATGCACAGAAATGGTNGCTCCATTCGGCGTTCCTACTTCCCCATAAGGTGTTGCAGGCATCGCATTTTGCGCTAACCAGCAATTTGCTTCTTTTCCGATTGGAAGCATGTCTTGCANCAGTGTGCAAGCCTCATCATAAGCGTCCTCAGANAGGAGTTCATGCAGGCGACTTTCTCCGGTAAGTTCGGGAGAGAGCGCCATGGAAGCCGTAATCGCATCTTCGCCCGCTGCTTCCAAGGAAGCATCGATGGCAACAGAACGCGCATCGGGGACATTGACGCGTATCAGGAAGGTNGCTGACATAAANAACAGCCAAAACAACGTCAACATCTCAAGAATGTGAACTTGCGCATCCTCGTCCTTACGCACAACGTCACCCTCCTAGATTAAGGGGGGCGGGCATGAAGGTTCCGACAGAAGGATTGACTCCCGGCGGTGCTGTAATACCGATAAGGTTGGGTGAAAACGCAATAACGTTGAACACGACAAGCGCAACGAGAATCATCATCCCCGAATGTTTGAAACCGGCGGAAAACCGACCCGTCGCCATTAGACCAGCCATACAGCCGTTTCCGATGGCTTGCATTGTAACACCGTAGTAAAAGATTGTCAGGAAGAACAGTGGATCAACGTTCCGAATCTTCATGTTTCCAATGTTTTGACCGCCCCCGCCGTCGTCCGAAGAGTTTGAATTCGCAATTGCAGGAATAAAGACCGTTGAAAGNACGACGATAACGCCGAGGAAAACGAAGTAAGAGGTCCAAATAACCGCAATGTAGGACCCNATTGCCCGTTTCCGTTCACCTTCCAGGAACTTGATTTCCCGGGAGTCGTTGGCCGCTGTAACCAAGATGTCGGAAATCTTTCCACCAGCACGATCGGCTTCTGAAATCAAGGAAATCGCACGTTTGACCAGTGGTGTTCCAACACGCTCAGCAAATTGTAGGATGACATCGCTGAATTTGATTCCCCATGATAATTGGTCGCTCATCTTCTTGACTTCATCGTTGAGAGCTCCGTATTCTGACGTCGCCAAGGTTTGGACCGCNACAGTCATCGAAAGACCACCCTTCCAGTATTCAGCAAGATCACGNAGGAAGTCNGGAAANTTCTCTTCGATTTCGTTTTTCTTGTTCTCGACTCTTTCCCAGTAGAACGANGCAGGCCAGAGGAAGAAGAAGAACATCAATCCGAAGAAGTTGAGGAANATTGTTGGGTGGATGCCNAGNGGTCCAATGCTGACCTCTGGTCCAATCCAAAGCGACTTGTTGTTCATGTTTGCTGGAATACCATCATAGTACTCGATTTCCATGGTAAACGTAAACTGGTCCAATGGCTCATTCTCAGTGTTTGATTGGACAACGAGTTCATAACGCGTCCCTGGGTCGATGCTCTCTATCTCAATGAGGCATTCATCCGTAGTCAAACCCGTATTCCCGGTAAAACTCGGACTAACAATATCACCGTATCGGTCTCGAATTGCAACCGTGTAACTCACGGGACCACTCGCTTCTGCTTCGCATGTCAGTGTCAAGGGTTGGACAACTACTTCTCCCCCTGTAGCTAGTGGATCGACNCCCGGCACATCGAAATTTTTTCCTGTGAGAATNATATCTTCCCAAGGTTCATCGTTCCACNAGACAACGTCGGGACTATCTTGCAATAGTGAGCATGATTCATTTTGAGCGTATGTTGGCTTTGAATTACCGTTGAATGCTTCGTTATCACCCGTGATAATACCGCAAGCAACGTTGGTGAACATCGGTTCACCGTTTGATGTCGGAATGAAGCCGGAGTTTGTTACCCAAACCACGGCTGTGGACATTCCGAGAAGGATTGAAACGAACAAAATACCGTACAACTTTGTCATCGTCGAATCGTCTTTCGGCAAGTCAAGGTTGACGACAATCTTGTTCTTCTTCTTCCGAGCCAAGTGTTGTCACCCCCTACATTTCTTGCTCCTTGCTTGCCGTGTAAACAAGAACGGCGTAAGCAACGTGAATCATTGGTATGAAGCCAAGGACGATGCCGTAAAGCATTCCTTCTGACATCTCAGCACCCGAACCGGATACCCAGAACATGATGACCAGCATGACGATNAGGAACAGCGGCATTGCAACTGCAACAACNATGTACGACTCAGCAAGAAGTGCAATGGACTCAAGGAATTGGCCGAGACGAGTTCGGTTCTCACGCATGTAATGTTCAGCACGGTTGAGGAAGTAAAGTTTCAATTGACCACCAGCAGTAAGNGTACCAACCATTCCTTGGAAAAATTCAGTGAGCCACACAGAAGCAGCACGATCGACGCTCAACTTCATGGCCGTGATCAGGTCGTAGCCAAGAAGAGTAACGTCGCGGTANACCATCGCAGCATCGTCAGCAACGTCGCCATAAATGTCCTTATTCATGGCCAATGAACGGAAAATCTTCGCAGGTGTTGCGTTNGCTGCAGACATTGCCGCAGTGTAGGATGCGGCATAGGGAAGATANTTCTCAATCATGTCACCTCGACGTTTCGCTTCACGTTCTGCACCGCCCTTGTTGAATTTCCAAGCAGCAAACGGTACGATGAAACCACCAATAACAACCAAAATCACCTTGAGGAATGATGGGAAGACTTGNGTTCTGTAATCAGGGCAGCCGTTCCCCGGCTTCGATTCATCGATTCGGTCCGGGAACCAATATTCCCATTCGAAACAAGGTGCTTCAGTTGCGGGGTCTTGTTGGCTTTCCCACAAATCGATAACACCGATTTCGGGAACGAAAAACAAAGCAACAAAGCCAACTCCAAGGGCAGTAATGACAATTGTTGTGACAAATACTGTCGCCATGTAAACCTCTGGCATCATTGGCATCGATGCTTTGACAAGGTTATCTGAGAGTTCTTTGTCTGCTCGCGCTCGCTTCTTGAACACACCGCCCAAAAGACGGTGACAGATGCGTTGCCAAGCGGTTAAATCCATGGTTTCACCTCAACGTAGACCATCGACACGGGCAAGAACTTCCTGCGGACGTACGTAGTATTCAGTAACGATTTGCGATACTTGGTCTGCTTTTCGAATATCGTTGAGTACAAGCCACTCGAGGATTCGCTTGCGGGTTCTTAGCTCGCGTCGCATCTCATCTTGTGAGAAGTTGATTTTGACCATGATCTTCTCGAGAACGTAGGACTTACCACTGAAGATGAAATCATCCGAGGAGACATCCCATCGGAACACTTCGTTCGTGATGACTTCCATCGAGTTCGGATCGATTCCAACAATNTCTACAATCTGCTTGGTTCGTCGTACACGGCGGCCATTGATACGTGTTTGAATTTGAATCGAACATGCCTCAAGGGCAGGGAGCAATACTCGAGGAATGTCGATCGGTTTGTTCTCCAATCGGTGAACGAGCGATGGTACAGAGTCAGCGTGAACAGTGGAGTATGCACAGTGACCTGTCGCCATTGCTTGGAACAGAACATATGCTTCAGCACCACGAATTTCTCCCACAATAATGTACTCGGGCCGTTCACGCAGCGCTGCTTTGAGCAACTCGAACTCTCCGATTTCACCCTCGCTCGATTCACCGCCGAATCCCTGTCTTGTTAGACCNGGAACCCAGTTCGGTTGNGGAATGTTNACTTCNCGTGTGGATTCGATTGAAACAATCTTCATTTGCCATGGGATGAAAATGCACATTGCGTTGAGTGTGGTGGTCTTCCCAGAGGCCGTACCTCCAACGAACAGCATTGGAACTTCATTTTGGAAGGAAATCCAAAGGTATGCGACCATCAANGATGACATTGTGCGGAAAGCGACAATGTCTGCTGGTGAAAACGGNTCATCCTTGAATCGTCGAATACAGAATGCAGACCCTCGGGTGGAGACTTCTCGTCCCAACTTCATGACAATACGTGAACCATCCATGAGCGTAGCGTCAAGCAGCGGGTCTGCAACAGAAATGTGCTTACCACAGCGTTGTGCGAGTTTAATGACGTAGGATTCGAGTGCTTCATCCGTGTTCCAAACACAAGTCGTTTCGACCGATTCGAACTTACGATGGTATGCGAAGATCGGGACGCCAGTTCCATCGAGGGAAATATCCTCAACGTTTGCATCGTTCATGAGAACGTCCATTTGACCGTACCCAATGAGATCACGTCGAATGTAATAGAACAGTTTGGACTTGGACTTCTTGGTGATTTTCATACCNTANGATTTGATNACTTTGTCCATCGCAGTTCGCAGGTANGCCTCTGGATTGCCGTCAATTTCTTCGATGTTTGCTGTTAGCGAGCGGATGAAGATGTCCATGATTTCCTCGCGCTGCTCCTGTTCTTTCTTTGTCATCGGAGGCTCGATGATCTGGTAAATGATGTTCAGTGTTCGCTTGTCACGAACGATGCGCGCAAAGGCATGCGGAGGCATGACNGGGTACTTGTCGAGCTCATCGTACTGAGCACGTTGTTGTGCTCTTTGTCGGCCACGTCCGCCCCCACCTTTCTTTCTAGCCATAACAAATCACCGCCGAGACATTCCATGACAGGTCGCGCCCGACTATAACCTTTGGTTGCCAAACGGTGCCAAGAGGCTCAGATGAGTGTNGCTAGCCATGTTCGAATTTGATTCTGAAATTGAACCAAATCGTCGTTGTTGTCAACAAGAAAATCCGCCGAGTCGATGAGTTCTTCCAAACCCCATCCTTTCTCACGTTCATCTCTGGCCTCAAATGTAGCAGTTCCGCCGTCCTCGCTGCGGCCACGTGCTTGCATTCTCTCGAATCGGATGCTTTTGTCCGTATGGATTGCAACCGACTGGAATTTGTCGTTCCATGTTGATGCAAAAANGGCATATTCNGCTGTCCCTCGCAAACCATCTATCAAGACCAAAGGGTGGGTTTTGAGCAATTCGTCAACCGCTTCAGTGAGGCGAACCGCAAGAACGTCTTCACCAAATTCCCTTCGAAGATCGGATGCTACTTGTCCAAAGACTTCTGGAACGACTTCGAGTTCCCGTCGTGCGACTTCTTCTCGGACCATGTCGCCCATTGATCGAACCGGAATACCAGCATCCATGAAGACTTGAGCGAACTCGCCCTTGCCCGAACCAGGCATTCCGCACACGGCAAGAACACGGCTCATGCTTGAAACGTCGTGGCGAGACCTCATCAATGTTGTTAGTTATCAAATGGGGATTTGCCCCAACGTCGGTCCATTAATCTCCACAACAAGCCACTTGCACCGATAAGCGCAAGAGAAACACCCAACATGCCCCAGAATCCTTGTTGCATTTGCTCACTGTCAAACGCCACAGATTCAGCGTCAAGGCCGTTTTCACGCACTTGGCTAAACCAGTTTTGATAGAATTCCGTGTCGCCTTGTGTAAACGAAAGAAGGAACAGCATCAGGAGTGGGAAGACGGTTCCAATCCAAAAATACGTCATGATTTTTCCGTCGAAGATGGCTTTGTTGGGCCTTAATCCCATTAGAAANGCGGTGAGCGCAACGATGTAAATGGAATTCGCAAACATAATGATGAGGCCGATAGGAAGAGCTCCCCATTCATCCAAACGCCAAGCCATGATGACGAGGAAGATGAACGAAATCCAAGACGTTGCCAAGAAGTACACCACCACCTTCGCCCGAATAAGTTGAGGGACGCTCATTGGCAAGCCGTTCATGAAGTCAGGAGAATCAAGGGCNGTAAGCCATGAATAGAAATTGAATCCAAAGAAGCCCAAGAACGGAGCATATGAAAGCAAATTGATTGGAATCGGTGCTTCTGCGAAATCGACCAACCATGCCATTCCGAGAAGAACCAGCAGTGGAATCGAGTACGAGACCGTCATTTTTTTCAATGCCCCAGAGCGCCGGAGATCTACGAATTCTTTTGCTACCAAAAGACGTACTTCGCCCTTACCAAGAAACTTCAATCGGCGATAGAACGGTTCAAACAAATCCGCATGCTCGATCACCTTCGCTTCAAAATCATCGAGAATGAGTACGGCTGAAATCAGACCGATAAGAGCACAGCCAATGAGAGAAGCAGCAACAATCCATAGGGCTTGTTCTCTCTGAATCGCCAACCCCCATAGACCGAGATCGAAATCGATGAGTCCGATTCCGACTGCGATTCCAAGGAAGACAATCATGACCGGCCCGACGATGGTGAATGGGCGACCACGCATCCACAAGGAAGAGGCAAGAAACGAGATTGCAAGCCCTTGAGCAATGGTTGTNAACATTGCCAACCATGTCCATGGNAGCGAAGACCATTCGAGCGGTGTCGTAATCGCCCCTATTTCTCCAAGAAGGATACCAAAGGACATTCCCAAGACGATCGGCGTCAGAATGAGCAACGCATAGTAAACCAATTCCTTGGCAAAAAAAGCATAATGCGCCATTGAATTTGGCAGCGGTTGAATCGCTGGCGCTGCAATCAGGTGGTTCTTGTTGCCGTCACGTTGAGATATTGCCTCACTTCCACGAAAAGCAAAGGTTCCCATTCCGAGGCTGAAAAAGAGAAGAGGGAGATGGAGGCCAAATCGAAGTTGGTCCCAAGTAAACGATTTTGTATCCATGTTCGACGATTGCGCTGCTGAATCGCCAACGAGAAATTGCAGACCNATGGTTGTAACCATTGTGACGAGTGTTAGCAAGAGNGGGAACAAAACGATTTGTCGTTTNTTTGCGAAATCGATGTTTTCTCTCCACTCTTCACGAAACATGTATCGNAACGTGGTCGAGAAAGCCGCAAAACCACGNTGAGGCTCCAACATTTGGGCGCCACCGGGAGAGGTTCCTAGCGATGCGTTGTTGCTGTGATCGTACGTACCNACAACATCATCCCAATCTCGAGAGACGATGCTTGAGGTAGGCATCATCATTCCTCCTCTGTGTTGATTCCTTCCTCAGTGTGGCGCTCGACCTCTTCTATGGAGTGGCCAACGAGTCGAATAAAGACGTCCTCCAAGGTTTCCTTTTCGGACTCTTTCATTCCTGATACCGTTCCTGCAGCNAGAACACGACCATGATTNATAATNGCCATGCGGTTGCACATNCGCTCTGCCATCTCAAGAACGTGTGAGCAGAGGAAGATTGTCCCNCCATCATCGACGTGATCGAGCAACCATTCCCTGCATTTTCGCTGATAAATAGGGTCAAGATTTGCAAACGGTTCATCCAAAAAGAGAAGTTTAGGTTTGTGAATAAATGCGGATGCGAGCATGACTTTTTGCCGNTGACCTTTTGACAAATCCTTGCACATCGTGTCCCTTTTTTCCTGTAACCCGAACCAATCCAGCCAGTGCTCGACTTGCGCCTCAAGGTCCTCAAGTCCGCGCAGTCGAGCAACAAACTGAAGGAACTCGGTTGGTGTCAAAAACGATGGAGGCGATTCCGATTCGGGAACAATTCCAATGTTGGCTTTGAGTTTTTGAGGTGATTTNCGAGCATCGACGCCCAACACCTCGATCTGTCCAATCGATGGTTGCAGTTGACCTGTTAGAAGTTTAATGAACGTCGATTTACCCGCACCGTTTGGCCCAAATACACCAAAAAATTCACCGGAATGAACCTCAACATTGAGTGGGTGAAGGGCAACAAATTCGCCGTACCGCTTTCCCATGTCGACTGCACGCACGAGAGGTTGAGAGTCATCGCCCATACATCAACGAACCAACTTTAGGTTTTCATTGCTTGCTTAAACCGCCTAAGCGGTCCATCGGTGAACTCTTGAACTCTCGTTGTTTGCGAAATCCATGACGCCCCCTGAACATGACGTTCTTCGCATTGAAACAATCCCTGTCGAAGCATGCAACGATGGTACAGTTGTTGCCATGGTCACAATCAATCGCCCAAACAAACTGAATGCGTTGAATGCTGATGTGACATCGGCCATGAAAGAAATGGTCGCATGGGTAGAATCCGAAAATTTGGTTCGTTGCGTTATCATAACCGGTGCTCAGCCGCTCGAGCCGGATGAGGGAAAGCGTGCAAAACCAAATGCGTTCGTTGCAGGCGCAGACATCACTGAATTCCTCGGAGCTGGAAGCGAAGAGATTGCAACCAAATTCACGGACAATGCGATTGAAGCATTGTGGAACGTAACCAAACCGACCATTGCAATGGTTGATGGTTTTGCACTTGGAGGTGGCCTTGAAGTTGCTTGTTCTTGCGATATACGCATCGCAAGTTCACGGTCAAAGTTTGGAACTCCTGAAATCAATCTTGGACTCATTCCTGGTTACGGTGGTACTCAACGACTTGTCTCTTTGCTCGGTTATGGAAAAGCACTCGAGATGGTTTACACGGGCGAGATGATCAACGCTGAGGAAGCCTTCCGAATTGGTCTTGTGAACCACGTCGCCGAATCCAGTGAGTTGAAACAGAAAACATTGGACATGGCCTGTTTGATCGCTACCAAGTCCAGCAGCACACTTCGGGTCGCCAAAGAAACGCTTCGGTCAGCACTCGATGAAGGCTTAACAGAAGGCGTAGCAACAGAAGCCAGAGCCTTTGCAGGATTGTTCGATACGGAGGACAAGGAAATCGGAGTTCAGGCTTTCCTTAATCGAGAGAACGCACAGTGGAAACACAAGTGATCAAAATCCGACAATCAGTTGCCAAGCGATGGCAAAGATTGCAACGTCGGCCAATGCATGGGCAACCCAAGCCACCCAAATGCTTCGGTATTGCACGTAAATCCACGAGAAGATGACGCCTCCGATGAAGACACCCAGAGAGGCAAGTGCATTGCCAAGTGGGTCGATGAAGAAAGCCAATGCAATGGTGTGATGCAACGTAAAAATCCCTGCTGACAGCAAAATTGGTCGCCATTTGCCGCCAAGAATTTGTTCGAGTTTCGACGTAATGAACCATCGAAAAACGTACTCTTCAAGCACGGAATTGATGAAAATCCAAAACAGAATTCCGATGGCAAGTTTCCATGGAACTGTAAGTCCAAACGGCTCCAGAATTTCGTGCAAATCCTCGCTGCGTAGNACAAGGTCACCGAGTAAAAAATAGGCGATGGCTATGACGAAGATCATTCCAATTCCGAGCAGTGCTGAAATCGTCCAACCTCCCTCTTTTGGCATCGAGTAGGACCGCTCACCTCCTTCGACCTTTAGATACCACAAAGCAGGTAATCCAAACATCCACAGTTTGGTGAACACNAAAACAAAAGCAGCAATGATTCCTGCTTTCAGAGCAAAGCCGGTAATGACTGAGACGGTTGGTGCTGTTGCAACGAGAACCAGTCCGAGCAATGCAAGTTGTTTTTGCTTCGACGATGCTTGGGGGATTGTTTCCATCAACAAGCCTCAATCTTCATCCATTTCCATTTTCAAAGCTGCGAGTGCTCCTGATGGGCTCGGTAGGTCCGGTAGCGGGAGTGGGTTTCCATCCGGTCCAATAAGAGGAGGAAGTTCGGGAAGTGTCGATTCAATCGGGGCTTGGGTCGAAATAACCGCTTCAAATCCAGCATCGAGTTGAGAGCGATACTTGAGGATGCGTTGGTCATCGATTCGAATGAAGGTAGCCCCATAGATGTGACCNGGGTCGGGGTTGAGGGGTTGATCAAGAACGGAGAGGCCATGGCCTTCGTTTTGCAAAACTGCTACCAAATCTTCTCGAACAACGTTTTCTTCCCACATGCGCGATGTTGATGCGCGGATGTCGGCCATTTGTGAGCGACGACGTGCCTCGATGCGCGCACGGATTTCGCTGTGAAGGGATGCACGCTCTTTGACCGTTGCTTGAATGTCAGCCTCTTCAACNGATTCGGGGCTGACCTCGACGACATATTCATCGGCAACATGAACCGTTTCGACCTCGACATAAGGCAGTTCATCCATTGGCTCGTCATCGTCTTCAACGGTTGCCGCCATTGCAGCGCGTTGTGCTTCCTGGGCAGCGAGTATCTTNGCTGCCTTNCGTTCTTTGAGCGACATTGTCTTCTCTGGTTCAGCCGAAGGACTCGTTTCCGATTCTTCAACCTCATCGATTTGCGCAGCAGCGGCNGAGGCAGTTGCAACCGGTGCATCAGAAGGAAGAGGTTGGGCTGGAAGTTCAAAGGAAGGCGATCCGGAAAGGATGAAGATCAGTCCGAGAACAATCATTATGCCAATGGTAATCCATTGTTGATTCTCATCCATTTGACCAACTGAGACGAAATAAAACAGCAACGTAGCAACAAACGCCAATGCGATTGTGTTGCGGAAGAATCCCATGCCTATCGCTCCATCCAAGAACTCCCTGCTTATGACGATGATGCCGTTTCGGATGATGAAAGCGATTTGATAAGTCCATCAAGAGCCTTACGTCGATGACTGAATTGTTCCTTTAAGCGTAGGTCAACATCTGCAAACGTCAATCCATTGGTTGTTGTTGTTTTTCCATCCATTTCGATGTTGTCCGGCACGAAGATTGGGTCGAATCCAAAACCATCCTCTCCACTCGCACTGGAAGCAATCACTCCCCTACAAACACCACGGGAAACATAGATTGTACCATCGAGGAGGAAAGCAGCAACCGCTTCGAATTGAGCGCCTCGATCGGTCTCTCCTTTCAGAAGGTTGAGAATACCATCGCATCCAAGCGTCTCCAGTACATACGCTGAGTAAACGCCTGGGAACCCATTTGATTTGTCAATGAATAAGCCAGCATCCTCGACCATAAGAGCATCGTTTGGNTTTGGAAGATAGGGTCTNGCTTGTTCAAGTTTTGAACGTGCAACAATTTCCAAATCATCGCATTGCGGTTCAACAATTTCGAAGCCATCGACGGTTAATTGACGTACATCGTAACCGAGTGGTTCAAGCGCATGTTTGGCTTCACGGACTTTACCTTCGTTTCCGGTCATGAACCAAAGAGTGCGCATGCTCNTGTCCTAACACCCATGATTGATGGCTTTTCGGATTCAATCGAGGACGAACTTCAAGTTCCTGTTTGAAGAGGAATCACCATGCTCCAACAAGTGTTGATGGTCGCATTGGGTGGAGGAATCGGGGCTGCANTTCGCTACCTGACCTCTGAATGGATTTCCAATGAAGGCTTTCCTTATGCAACACTCGCCGTCAATTTGGTTGGGTCTTTCCTGATGGGGGCGCTAGCGATTGCTCTTGCTGAGCAGGTCATTTCCAGAGATCTTGCATTGTTGTTCGGGACAGGTTTACTCGGTGGATTGACGACAATGTCCGCCTTCTCCGTCGAAACAATTCGGCTCATTGAAGAGCAGCAAACTGGCATTGCGGCCAGTTATGTTGGCCTCACAATGGTTCTTTGCCCGTTGCTTGCCTTGCTTGGATGGAGACTTTCAGAAACAATCCTAGCCTCAACCTGAGGTTTAAGTGGAAGAGGGTTGAGGCACNTACAATGTCAAACGACCACTTGATTATGAAGCTAAACGAGGCCCTCGGTTGGGAATTGAGGGCCATCAATATGTATGCACATTATGCAGCGTACATCCGCGGAATTCATCGTATGCAACTCGAACCCCACTTTACCTCGGAAGCAAATGAATCGATGGTTCACTCAAACATCGTTCGATCAGCCATTGTTAAACTCGGTGGCGTGGCTGTAACGGAGAGAAACCCAATGCCGATTGAACACGTTTCCTCCTACACCGATATGCTCGCTCANTCACTGATAACGGAGACGAAGGCTGCTGAAGTCTACGGTGAACTCATGCCGATGATTGAAGATGCAGGCGATGCAGATCTTTACGATGCAATTGAGCAAATCTATCTCGCAGAAGTTCGCAGCGTCGAGGAACTTGGGCGACTCGTCGAGTGATTAGGCACGTATACTGAGCATGCGCTCAAGTGCGAGAAGTGATCCTTCTTGTACTTCTTTTGGAACNNTGATTTGGTTGTGCGTATTGCCCTCTGAAAGCTTTTCAAGAAGATCCATGAGGTANGCTGGATGAATCATGTACATCGTTGAGCATGGACAGATTTCAGGATCGAGACATTCGATATGTTTGTCGGGATGCTCGTCTGCAAGACGTGCAACCATGTTGATTTCCGTTCCGATTGCGACCGTTGTTCCTTTTGGCAGATCATTGACGAAATTTATGATGTACTGCGTCGATCCATTCGCGTCCGCCACCTCAACCGTCTCTTTGGGGCATTCCGGATGAACGACGACCACACCATCTGGATGACGTTGACGGAAATCGGCAATTTGGCTGGGTTTGAATCGCTTATGGACCGAACAGAATCCATGCCAGAGAATGATACGCGCATCGGTTAGAGCGGAACTTGCACCGATACCAGGTGTCCAAGTGGGCATTTGGTCTTCGGTAATGCCCATCCTCAATCCTGTATTTCTTCCAAGATGTTGGTCNGGGAAAAACAACACAGCACCATTTGGTCCCGCTCGGTCGAAAGCCCACTGCAGGACACCTTCGGCGTTGGAAGAGGTGCAGACGATTCCACCGTGACGACCGACGAAGTCTTTGAGATCTGCACTGCTGTTCATGTACGTCACAGGGACAAGATAGGACTCTCCTTCCNAAGCCAGATCGGCTGGATTCTGTTTGTTGATNGGATCCATCAGCTCCGTTGACGCTAGCATTTCCTTCCAAGCAACTTCAACATCTTCGAGGGTCGCCATATCGGCCATTGAACACCCTGCTCGCAGATTTGGAAGCATGACTATCTGTTCATCGGAAGTGAGTATATCNGCAGATTCTGCCATAAAATGGACACCACAAAAGACGATGTATTTGGCGTCCGAATCAGCGGCTTTTTGACTCAGCATGAAGGAGTCGCCAAGAAAATCTGCATGCATAACAATGCTATCCCTCTGATAATGATGACCAAGGATCAACAACGCATCACCGAGTTCTTGTTTTAACTCTGCAATACGCTCGGCGATGGCCACATCTTCGGGCGACATTGAGGTCGAGGAAAAGTCGACAGCGCACATAGCAAGCGAGATGGACATGCGTATCATTCAATCCAATCCGCCTTCTAATTTCAACCCATTGCTATCGCTGAACTTATGAAAAGGAGGCAATTCGCTTGATTCGATGGCATTCAGCGCAGACGAGCGACTGTACCTCGGTGCAGAGGCTGAGGTTTGGCGTGGAACGTGGATGGGTCAACCGGCTGTTCGCAAACAACGGCGGCTTCGCTCATGGCGCCATCCCGACTTGGATGACCGTTTAGGTCGACGTCGAATGCTTGCTGAGGCACGGCTAATGGTTCGACTCTACAAAAGTGGACTCAACATTCCAGTTCTCTACGATTGCGACATCAAGGAACAGCAATTGGTAATGAGCAATGTCCCTGGCCGGCCGTTGATTGAACTCCTGAACGACGATTCAATCGACGATGCAACCATGATGAAGCATCTCCAATCCGCTGGTTACAGTATTCGAATGCTCCATCGTCAAGCAATTGTNCACGGAGACCTATCGACAAACAACATCATGATCACACCGAGCGGAGAGGCTGTCCTCATCGACTTCGGTCTCGCAAAAATCGAATTTGAGACCGAATTGTATGGAATCGATCTGCATGTGCTTTTCGAAATTTTAGGAGCTTCGCATCCGCATCGAGAAGGTGCGATGGAAGCTGTTTTGCAAGGTTACAAGCAGTGCGAACAAGACCTTGGTAAAGCCGCAAAAACGCCTGGCGGCGACCCTGTTTGCATGGAAGACGTAATCGAACGATTTGATCTCATTCGGACTCGAGTACGCTATCATGGATGAGTTCTTTTGACCGTGCTTCGTCTTGACGTTGCAAGATGTAGATGAACGTAAGAACAATCAACAGCATCACCGACCACTGTAGGACAGTGCTCGAATAGGTCGCAAGCTCCGCACCTCGATTGAGAACGTTGATGGTCACCTCTCCATCGTCCTCGACTTCGATGTATGCAATTCCCTCTTCAAGAGCAATTGGATTAACTTGGTCGATGGTGTCTGAAGTAAGTTGTTCGGAATAGTTTGTTGGAAGATGCAATTGATGAATCTCCCAATCGCCGTATTTATCTGAAAAACTCAGTGGATTGAAGTGATCTTTTGCTTCCCAAACAACGTACTCGTAGGCAAAAGAGATGTTTCCAACGGGGAAGATTGGGTCAAACCCAAGCCTTTGTTCACCGGTTGAACGATCGTAAATCACCAATCGGTCAAGCGCTGTAACGTTCATTCGAACNGCAATNTGTTGNGAGTCAAAAGCNACCTGCACGATGGTTGCATTCTCTTCNTCAACGGTTTGCCCCCANTCTTCCAACACGAGGTTTTGCTCAAGTGTCGTGGATGCATTGAGGAAGATACTCTGCGACCCNATTCCACCAATGGTGCCAATGTGTACTCTCGAAGGTTGTTCACTCGAAACCATGAGAACTTCAATCCCNGAAACGGACATCAATTCCATTGTTTCATCCTCAGGAAGTGATGGCACCTGAACCAATTCTCCTTCTGCATTCATNCCTTGCAGAGNATTGTTTGCNATGTACAGTACAANCGGTTCNCCTTGNAGGGAAGTNAATTGCANNGANTCGATTCCNGNAACCTCNTGTTGAAGGANAANCTCACTCGGNTTCTCAACATCGATGAGACGCAGTTCAGTACTGTTTGCAACNACAAGGTAATGTTCGTTTAGAGCGTAAGGAGAATCAAATTCCATGANGGGTTGAGCAACNANCTTTGGNTCAATCAATGGATCTGAAACGTCGTGNATCAGNAAAATTGCGTCACCGGATTGATTGTCCATTGTCGCCATCCAACCCTCGGATGCTACCGCNCCTTGTGCNGATTGAACGCCNTCCGCAGGAAGTTCATTGTGCGTGTAATCCCACGTGATGACCGCTCCNGTTANAATTAATATGACCACAATNAAGGTGCTGGTTTCCTTGCTGGTGGGCNTAAGCAATGTTNCNANATATGCTTTGNNTCGATTGAANAGGATGGATGCTGANTGGCCNGGTCGTGTTANCACCGTNGCNAGGCGACTGTTNATGGTGCGCTCATCGANNATTTTCCAAACGGANTCGNTTGTTTTNTCCGTTAATCGNACGCTGAAAGCNGCTANAACCATCCCTCCGATGATGTCNACAAACCAATGAATNCCNANGTANATGATGGCGAATACNGTNAGNAGTATGTACCCAAGNGTCATNTTTTGGAANCGACGCCATCGACCNTCATGATCGTATTTNCTAAACGTGAGCCATATGGCAAANGGAACTGCAATNTGCAACGAAGGCATGCAATTTGTGAATGCATCAATACGACGGAACCAATCNTCAATTTCAGGATTTAACGTGTAAGCAATTGCATCCATNTCTTCNATGTAGAAACCTGTCACNCGGACATTGAAGAAGAGNTAGAACGGAATGGCAAGAAGGTAAACCCATGCAACTCCCAAGGCAATTCGATCNGCCATCCATCGATCATCAAAGTAGGTGACATAGAANATNGAAGCATAGGTAATGAACATGAACCCTGCAATGTAAAAATGCGTCATAGNTANGTCNAGCCATTGAGCCCTGAACGTATCTTGGAACCAGACGACCAAATCTCCCTCAATGGCGTANATGTACGGCGTCATNTCNANTCCGGTACGTGCCATGACGATTCGGTCGATTTGATCGAGGAAATCCTTNGCGTTGTANATGGACAANGCGATNAAGAGATGCANCCAATAACGACGTATGAAATCAACAAAACCGCTNAGCGTNAGNCTTGCCCAAGGAGGCTTGAAGTACGGCATGAGGAAGACTCCAACAGCCAATGCTGAAATGAGCCAGGTGAGATAGACGCCATCCATGTTGAAGCCTCCTAAACGGATGGTGGTGGGTTATGCTCAAGAAACCTGCACCTGATTTTNTTCAATGNGGGTGGAATTACCATGCNCCATGAACGTAAGGACGNCCNCGGTCAGGATCTCNGCGGTGAGCCAAATCCCAAATTCGCTCAAAGCGATAGATTCCACTNGANCANCCAGTTTCCCACTCAAAGGAAATGGCATANTTTCCAACGGTTTTTACCANCGGCTTCTCTTTTGGATANGCTTCAATGGTGCGACGCAAATGCATGCTNGTATCATCCTCATTCCGAAGTGGTGNACATTTCGCACATGGNCAAGCGTGACGTANNTNGTCGTAGGATACTGTGAACGTCGTACCGTCTTCNTAGGTNAGTTCCATGTCCGTNTCTCGACGCTCAAGACGTCGCAGTTCCAATGGTTCTTCTGTCATGGCCAAACCTCAAATTATTTCCAAACTGGAGGAGCTTGCTCCGTCCAATTGTGATTGTATCGAAGCTACGACATGCGAAAAGGCGGATGCCGAGGCACCCTCTGGTTCACTCACNATCCGATGAACACCGTCGTCNCCTCCACGAACGAAGCCAGGGTCAAANGGCAATGCGCCNAGGAACGGAACTCCAAATTCCTCNGCTGTGGAACGTCCTCCACCTTCTTTGAAAATGTCAAGNGTCAAACTGAATCGACCNTCATCGTCGCATGTTGCTCGGAGTGTACGNCCNGCTGGCGCAGCGATTTCAACCTCGGAACCTGGTGTNCCTTTTCCTTGAATNGTGTAGCCGCTCATGTTCTCAACAACNCCNAGAACTGGGACTTTGAGAGAGGANGCGAATGTAATNGACTTNCGGCTNTCGAGCAAAGCAACTTCCTGCGGCGTTGTGACAATGACCATTCCATCGATGTCNGGNAGCGATTGNGCGACNGTCAATGGNTCATCGGATGTTCCTGGCGGGAAATCGATGATNAGATAATCGAGANNNCCCCACTCAACATCNCCGATNAATTGCTGAATGGCTCCNAGCTTAATCGGGCCACGCCAAACAACCGGCGTGTCNTCATCCTCNAGGAGGAANGCCATCGAGATGACTTTGACACCGAGATGTCCTTGTGCNGGGTGAATTCNTCCTCCTTCAACGTGAAGTTTTCGACCGTCCAATCCCATCATCTTGGGNACGTTCGGNCCGGTGATATCGATGTCAAGNATGCCGACTTTGTGCCCTTGTTGAGCAAGTGCGAGCGCTAAGCCTGTNGAAACGGTCGATTTCCCAACGCCACCTTTTCCNGAGAGTACCATGATTTTGTGCTTNATTTGCTTACCNATCTCTGCCATCGCCATCTTNCGCTTCATTTGCGCATAGGCTTGTTCCATCTGCTTTTGTGCAGCAGGNTCGGGCGCAGCAGGGGCCTCTGANGGNNCATCNTTTCCNGGAGTNTGCANTGAAACNGGGGAATCGGACATANACATNGCACTTGTTCTGCCTACTTCAATGCGTTTATTTTGCCTTGATGANCATNAACCAACCTCCATGCGTGGCGGTCGTAACAANCAANGCGGTCATTGTCGCAAGAAATTGGAATTCCATCNCNGTGAAAGCGTACGCAATTCCGGTGGCAAGGGGTAAACTCAGNAAATAGCCCNGTTTCGTTGGGTTNGTTCCAGAGAAGTTCAATCGNTTTACCATGAACCAGAGTACANGNCCGCAAAGAAATGTCATTGCGACCANACCCGTAGCAACNGCNCGGAANANGANATNCCAATCNTTTGCNGCAAAAACGATGTGAAGGGCAAANAGAAGGAGATACATCCCAGAAAAAACAACCANGGCCCTCATCGCTCATCCTGCCTATATATACGAAGGAGTCAATGTTCATAAGTTGCGTTACAGAAGTCAANNCATGCGATTGTTGTTCGTCTGTGTNGGAAATTCATGTCGCTCNCAAATGGCTGAAGGAATCGCNCGACACTTGGGNCATGAGGCAGCGAGCGCTGGGACCCACCCNGCGNCGNAGGTATCTGAAAATGCGCTCAAAGTTTTGCAATCCAANGGNATTTCCATNGATGGACTGAGCCCNAAATCCGTGGANTTGTTTTCAGCCAAAGACTTCGATATGGTCATNTCAATGGGGTGCGGAGTTTCNTGCCCTNCNATGCGAATNGACCANGATTGGGGNCTGGATGACCCAGTAGGAAAGTCTCTCCANNNCTTTGANGCGACNGCNGAAGAAATCGAACGCCGTTTNTCGGCACTGTGATCACTCTTCTTCAGTNAAATCGCCTTCTCCAAGCANTTCAATGTACATGCTGCTCACGGTCTTCGTGCGTCCATCATCGCCTGGCAATTCAATTGAGTCGGTTACGATGTTGACAATGGTAACNTTCTCAGGAAGTTTGGAAGCGATGATTCCGTGACGTCTGCGGCAGATTTCAGCAACATCCACTGCGCGACTTATCGCTTGACCTCTCGCTTGCAATCGNACCAAACGTTCACCCTCTTGCATTGCCATNAAAACTGCTTTTACGTACGAGAAAGAAGGCTTTTTTCCGACGTAAACCACTCGAGCNTCAGTCATGNTGTTCNATTGTACAAGCAGTATGTAAAGGCTTTTTCAATCNACTTTGGTGCGAGCGCCGGGACTCGAACCCGGGTTCAGGCGTTGGCAACGCCCGGTGATAACCACTACACTACGCTCGCAGGTAGCAAGCAACCCACCNAGCAGGGGTATAAACGATTGTCGGCGTAATTGTATGCTCACTGGAATCCAAATCGNTCGTGTCCATNCTTTGGTGGCTGACGTTGCNGGAAATAGACCACCAAACCTGCGAGAAGAGCCGCCACACCAACGGCCACTGCGATGAGGNTNACCGAGAATTCACCATCGCTCGANCCGAGAACTCCTTCNTCAGCTTCAGCAACANTTACAANGAACGATGTTGGCGATGTTGCATCACCAAANGAGTCGGATGCTTGAACNAANATCTCGTGCGCACTGATNGGNGTTGAGGTNCGNATCGATGCTGTTGCGGTGTANATTCCGTCGTTTGCCTCTCGGTCCAATCCCTGNCCATTGTCGTACAANGTNACCCATCGATNNNTTTGTCCAAGTGGNTTGAGTACNCCNAGATCTGCGCGCACGAGAAGAATACCATCNGGGTCTTGGACNCGAATTTCGATTGCCTGTTCCGTATTGGAATCNGNTCGCAGCAANGATTCAGTGGTTGCAAGAGAAAGNGTNGGTGGTGTGTTTTCCACGGTCACGGCCAAATCAACNTCGCTNGNNCTCGGNTGGAAATGGTGTTCCGATGCTTGTGTCTTCGTCACNAGAATGGNTGAGCCNAGNNCATCGGTNANGCGCACCTTGAGAAGNCGNACTCCGGGAGTCATTCCNTCAGGTATCACAAGTTCNCAAGCCCATCCCTCAANTTTGAAGCATGCGATTTCTTCNCCNCCGTATTCTCTCAGATCNACNATNACGGAAGCAACNCCATGGTAATCGAGGACATCGAGGNTCATGAGCGCAGCGCCNCCGCGTATGACGGTCTCTGGCTCAATGGANACATCGAGGATTCGAGGTGCTTGATTTTCAACCGTTATGTTGGTCGAAAACACGTCACTTTCACCCCATTCNTCGATGACTTCAACGCTGACTTGGAGTTGACCTACTTCCATTCCTTGAACGGAAACCAATGTCGTCCACTGATAATCACCGATGGTCTGATCGCCATCAAGGCCTCGATCATTCATGGAAACGATTCCAAGTCCAATCGAGGAAAGGTCAACAACAACACTGACAACGTTCCAATCGGGATCNTCGACTGTGGCGACCAAATGCGATGGNGATGCTCCTTCTCCNAANACCAATCCNTCCATNANTGACAAGTCCANAATNTGCGGNGCCGTGTTNTCATCTNCAGAAACGATGCTCGGTGAGAGAATTGCATCGACNGCTTGTGATTCGTTNAGGAGAGCAACCTCTTNGTTCTCACCAAATTCAATTTCAAACGAACGNNNGGCNCTTGCGAGGAGACCTGCNAACGGACCTTTGTGGACGATTGAACCCTGAGCGGTTCCAGNAACTGCATCGCTGTATGTTCCAGTCCATTGAATCACGCTTAGATTTTTAGCGTCTCGCGGCTCAATCGTCTCTTGGCCAGCAGTNACGGTCAGAACGATTCCGTCCTGAGCCANGAGACGGACCACNTCGCCGGTCTCCATCGGGACGGGNACCAAACCNGCCTCACGNCCAACCGANATGTTNCCAAGGGCCTCTTCGACTTCGGGCGGCGTCGGCTCGCGTTCGATTGGACTACGCTCAGGACGCTCATCCCCGTTGGAGGGGTCGGGGCCTGTTTCGGTCCAAACGAGTCGCACGGTACGATTGTCCCAATCTGCGTTNGTCGCTTGGTAAATGTAAGAATCGTTGTAATAGGAACCAACTCCGCTACCTCCGAAGAANTTACTACCNCCTGCACCGGTTACNTTGAACCAAGTCTCGCTGTGNAGAACATTGACGTCGTGTTCAACAAGCGTGTGATTGAGTTGTNTCCCTGTTTGCTCAATGCTTTGAACAACACCNAATGTNCCNTGAACGTCTCCGGATAAAGTACCGTCNACGTGGATNTNGTCNACCATCGTNATCCCATCCTCAACACGGTTGTGAAACGTGTATACAGTTCCGTTGACAACCATTGAGGCGTTNTCTTCTTGATCTTCAAATCCGAACGTTCCATCGCCCCGAACGACGTTCAACTGGTCAACACGTTCTCCGTTTTCCCAGCGTTCTAGCGCCTCGAACTGATCGAGTTGAAGATTGAATTCTGACCCATCTTCCTTGAGTAGCATGTCCGCCGTTGCTTCGAATTGCGTGTGCTCAAGAACGCGTACGCCATCGATATCGATTGTTTCCAGCAGGAGTAAACTGATGTCGCCGTTAACGTCGAATTCTGCGTCGTCTTCTTGGCCGGAAACAAGCAATGCACCGAATGCTTCCAAGCGAAGGCGTTCTGTTGCGACGTTCTCGATGTTTGAGCGGTTGAGGAGGGCATCAACTACCGTGGCGTTGATGCTTGTTACCAACCCATCCTCTTCAAGTTGCAACAAAATATCGCCGTTTCCGCGAGCTTGTATGACCTGTGAAGTCAACACGCCTGATGTGACGGTTTCATTTTTCCAAAACGATTCGAAGTTGAGAGAGAGTTCGGTTGTTGAATTTTCTGTGATTTCCGATGTGAACAACGTCCCGTTCCCTAACTCATAGGAATTGAGAACCTCTCCTATGCGTTGCTGCCAGCCGTTTCCTTCGAACAGAAGCATGAACGATTGGTTCCCTTCGTTTGTTCGATAAGATTGTTCAAGCGACCAAGTTGTTGAGGTTGTCACCTCATGATCCGCCATGGGCTGGTTCCAAGAACCAACTGTGAACATACGTTCGACAACAACCGGCGATGGGAGTACGACTCCATCGTGGCTGTTGATGGTAACTTCAATCGAGATACTGTCATTCCAAGCAACCTCTGTGTCGAGAACAACACGAGCCGTGAGTGTGCCAGTACCTTCCAAAAACGTTGTTTGAATGGTCGGGAGAAGGTCGGTGGAACCACGCACATGCTCCACAGAAACATCATATTCATGGGAAGATGAATCACCGAACGAAAGCAGATAAGCGTGCTCGTTACCTAAGGAAGAAGAACCGTTCCAGTCAGAGGTAATGGTAACCGTCGGTGCATCTTGTGCAGAAACAAAATACGTCATCGGCGTCAACAAAAGAAGGAACACGAGCCCAACACTTCGGTAACATCCCATGTCCATCCCTTTGCGCCGCTCCTCTCTAAGGGTGTTGGCGGTTTGCGTCAACAATCAGAGGTTCAGTATGTAGGCGAACAGGAGAGGTGCAACGATGGTCGCGTCGCTTTCAACAACAAACATCGGAGTTTTTGCATCAATTTTTCCCCACGTGATTTTCTCGCTTGGTGGTGCGCCTGAATATCCCCCATAGGACGGACGTGATTCAGAGATTTGTCCGAACCAAGACCACAAAGGAACATCCCTTTCCAAATCTTGGTTGAGCATGGGCACAACGCAAACTGGGAAATCTCCAGCGATTCCTCCTCCGATTTGCAAAAATGCAAGAGGTGTTGTTTGAGCTTGGTACCATTCTGCGAGTTTTTTCATGTACTCAATTCCTGACAGCACGCAATCGGATTCGATGTGTCCCTCGAGGGATCGGGCGGCAAAAATATTGCCCATTGTCGAATCCTCCCAACCCGGAACAAAGATCGGCAAATCCAATTCAAATGCTGCGTAGACCCAAGATGATTGCCGATCTCCATCGCAATTGTTCATCAGTGATTCTGATTGCAATGCTTCAAAGAAATACTGATGTGGGAGGTTCCGGATCGAGTTCATGGAAGCATGCTTCCAAGCATCCATGAGATGTGTTTCCAGTTCACGAACCGCCTTTTCCTCTGGGATGCAGACATCCGTTACTCTGTTCATTTTTTGTTCAAACAATTTGGTTTCATCNTCGAGNGATAAACTCCTCCAGTTCTCAATCGAAGCATAGTGAGGTCGTGCCATCATTCGNAAAACATCNTCTTCGAGNTTGGCACCCGTGCAACTGATTCCAGCGACGTGGCCCTCTCGTATGAGAGGGGCAAGGAGTTGGCCAATTCCAGCAGTACTCATTGCTCCAGCGAGCGTAATGAACACCTTNCCNCCNGATTCNATGTGCTTGAGTAAGGATGCTGACATCNTNGCTAATTCNCCAGCATTAAAGTGATGAAAGTACGATTCGACNGTTCCTCGNANACCCATCTTCAGGCCTCCGGAGGTAGGAAGCGGTNCACGCTTTTTTCTTGCATCAAAACAATTGTTGGACAGAGGACCTGCANGGCTTGCTTTAGTTGCGTGATTATCGTCNNTGGGTCCGTATTTCCGCANGTNAAGGCATCAATGGCNAGAAGNCCACGATCGGAATAGCAATGGGCACTGACATGGCTTTCATCNATCAAAACCACTGCAGCAAAGCCTGGTGGCGAGACNGTGCCATCGAACACTTCGACGTGCGCATGGACCTCTCTTGCNCCACTGTTTTCAATTGCTTTCTTCATCAAGACAAGCATCTCATGCCCATCAAAGGAAACGCTTGGGAAAAATTCGGTGAAGTCCAGAAAAATGTGCTTTCCGCGNGCATTGGAATTCATTCACTCACCTCCACTCGATTCAGAAAAGCCCCTGAANTCTNCTTTTTGCCGATTGGGCCCAGACGTCGTTTCCGTTGGCTTCCATGTTCCTTTTCGACGTGCTGANACGTGACTTGCTACNACNTTGGTGGCCAGCATTGCAGCAGTAAANTGCGTCAATGGAGAGTCTTCTTGAACACCGATTTCATTGACGTCTGCACTTACGANAACTGCATTCTTTGCGTTNAACAATGTCTGAATGGTTTCCTNCACTTGCCAGTANGTGAGGCCNCCAGGCACAGGCGTACCTGTTGCNGGAACGAGTGTCCCNTCNAGTCCATCGATGTCGATTGTAAGATGCACCGGTCCTTCAATTGATGTGAGCGTNTGCAACCATTGATTCCAGTGNTGGGAACCNTTTTGTGGAGATTGNGTGTCTTTTGCAAAGAAAGTCGTTATTCGCTCATCGTGAANCATTCGNTCATGTTCTTCTTTGCTGTATGCACGAATACCNACCTGCAGCAGGGAGGCAATGCCTGCNTCGAGTGCTCGCGCTGCTGCGCACGCATGNGAATANNGTTCNCCGTCCAATTCAGCTCGNAGATCGCCGTGTGCATCAATTTGAACAACCGTCAAATTGGATAAGTCGTTCTNAACNANNGGATGTTGTCGAACAGCNTCCATAATCGATGGCAATATTCCATGNTCTCCCCCGAGGCAAACTGGAAAACAGTCGCCCATGAACCAAGGNATGAGNTAACTCGTCATGGAATCCANTTGTTGCAAGAGTGTTGCTTCATCGCCATCCCATGGAGGTACAGTATGAATCGACAGACCAGCAGGCAAGTCCTCTCCAAGGTTTTCNTCGTACAGTTCGACTTGTGTAGAGGCTTTTATGCATGCTTNCGGNCCGGAGGCTGTTCCTTGACCATANGAGGTTGTCANTTCGTANGGGAGCGAGAGAATCGCAATGTCGACATCGCCGCTGACTGGAGCGAGGTCAAGAAAATTCGGCATGCGCTCGTCCTCCATGTGGTTGGCGCTGNCTCCGCGCTTCTAAGTATTACCAAAATCAACAGCGAAATCCCTTCTCAACCGTGGTTTGCAAGAAAATCAGCCGATGTGTTAATATACATCAACAACCAATATACAATAGTGTTCTCGGAATAAAACCCGGGGCGGAGTGATGAAAGATGGGAATGACACTGCAATCGTTGACGCAAGCAATACAACAGCATATCGACACAGAAATGGATTCAGAAGTTGCTGCAGGCATGGCTGAGCACGCACTTGGATTCTTTGGATTCTACAACCGTATCATCGACAATGCCCTCGAACCAACCGACAGAAACTTGTTCTACATGTTCCAAGATTACGACCTCTTGACAACAGAGTCAGAGGAAACAACGCTCTGGGACGGACGCGAGTGGCGAATTCACTACTGGAAGTTCAAGCCCGACCTCAAGGAGCGTGTTGAATCCTACATGCAGCGTCAACGCAAGCCAGAGGACATCGATCCCTTTGCAGACGTCTACGGAACCGATGGCCACTCCATATGGACACGTGAATCTGAGAAGGTTCAGAATCCAAATGCCTTCACCAGCGATTGGTGATATCCTCGACCAAGCGTTTTTGTTTCACCGACGATAGGGCGTATCATGCGTGTAGCAGTCGGCCTCGTCCTCTGCCTTTTCTTGGCTGGGATCACACCCCTTGCTAGCGCCGCAGCAGATACCGATGAAGACGCATGGCCTGGCGAACCGATTGACAATCATGTTCACATGACTTGGGCAGCATTGACCATGGAAGTCAACGAATGGGCAGATGACAACCCGGATATTGTACAGCTGATCGATGCTGGAAAATCTGAACTTGGCAAATCACTCTGGGTCGTTCAAATCTCGGATTGGTCCATGGAAACCAAGGCCAACGGTGATGCGAAAGAAATCGTCTACATCGACGGAGGCCACCACGGTAATGAATATCTTGGCACTGCACTGGCTTGGCTATCTGCACAATATTACATCGAAGGTTGGAACGAAGGAAATCAAGAAGTTGTTGATGTTCTTCAAAGCACTGAACTTCATGTACTCATCATGCTCAACCCTGATGGCAATGACATCGACACCCGATGGAACATCAATCAAGTCGACCTGAATCGAAACTACGATCACTATTGGAACACGTGTCCAACAACCCAACCCGGAAGTGCTGCATTTAGTGAATCAGAAACCGCAGCGAACGCAGAATACATGAATGCCTATGTGACAGATGCAGACTTGTATGTGACCATGCACACCGGCGTGTGGATTATTCTCTACCCTTGGGGAAAATGGGCAAGCCAACCCTCCGATTGGGAATTGTTCCATGGAATCCGTGATGAAGTTCATGCCAACATCTCAGACATACCGATTCAAAATGCCAATCAAGGACTTTACCCCAACTGTGGGACAAGCAGAGATTATGGATACGGTGTCATGGGAATTCCAACCTTTACGTTCGAAACCGATGATGAACAATTCATCCCAGGTTCCGTGGAGGCTTTGAACGAACGCTTGGATGAGGAAATGGACGTCATGCGCTACCTCATCTCCAACGTATGGTATTGGCGCGCTCGCCTTGATGTGCAAACCATTCAAATTAGTGATGACGAAGTGACCATCGATGTTGACAACCTTGGGCATGCATCCACCAGCAATGCGAGCCTCCAATTCGTGAATTCCAACGGTGAAGTATCTTGGACATCTTCTCTGTTCTCAGTGAATGCAAGCAATTCTACTGTGGCTACTTTTGATGCAACAAACCTTTCCTATTCCAAAGACGGTTCGTGGCAATTGTACTACCAAAAGCGGGTCATCGATGCATCGAAATGGGTAACAGAGTCCCTNGAGATCAACGCCACGATGGTCGATGATGGAGAAGATTCGAGTTTCCTTGTTGGCTATGGATTGTTCAATCCAACAACGATTCTCGCTGCTTTCGCAGTCATTTCGCTTNTGCGAAAGGACGAAGATGAATCGGTCTGAATCTCTGAAAACGATTCGCAAGGTTTCAAGTGTCTCAAGCGATTCGGCGATAACGGTGAAACCATGCAAATTAACGTAAGCCCAAGCCACAACATCGACGGAACCCTCATTCTTCCACTTCATGAAGGAACAGATATCGTGCCAGAAGCACATGCAACAGGNTTGCATGTTGCTCTCAANGGACAAATCAACCGAGTCCTCGCAGATGGGGATTTCAAAGGCAAGGAGAAATCCACCATGACTTTGATCGGAGGCGAGGGTGGAAAAGCCATGCTCGTAGGACTTGGAAAAGAGGAAGATGCGAACGAACATGCCTATCGCAAGGCAGGAGCTGCGGTCATTGCTGCTCGAAAGAAGACCCACGGTACGGATTTGACTGTCCGCTTCTCAGGAGCAAGCATCGAATGCATGGGTGCCTTCGCAGAAGGTATGTTGCTCCGTGATTACTCATACGATGAATACAAAATGCAAAAGGACGAAGACAAGGAAGCAGAGCGAAATGTACGCATTACCTGCGATGAGGGTCAAGAAGAAGCATTGGANGCNCTTGTTCAGAACCACGTTGGAGTTGTATCTGGAGTCCATCTCTCACGAGACCTTGGGAACTGCCCTCCGAACGATATGTTCCCCGAGGCATTCGCCGACAAAGCCTGGGAATGGGCAAAGGATTACGACAATGTCGAAGTGACCATCATCAACTACGAACATGCCAAAAAAGCAGGCATGGGTGGTTTGGTTGCAGTCGGTATGGGTTCTTCTCGGAAACCATGCATGGTCATTTTCGAAATGAACAAAGAACAGCCCGGTCGCTGTCCTCTCCTCGTTGGAAAAGGAATCACATTCGANACAGGCGGTATCTCGCTCAAGCCTGGTGCAAACATGGATGAGATGAAGTACGACATGGGTGGNTCTGCAACGGTCTTTGGAACAATGCAAGCCTTGGCCGCAACCGGATACGACGGGAAAGTGGTCGCAATCACGTGCATGGCTGAAAACATGCCAGCAGCAAATGCTCAACGGCCNGGCGACGTCATCACAACGCTCTCTGGAAAGACCATTGAAGTCCTCAACACCGACGCAGAAGGTCGACTGGTTCTTTCCGACGGACTTTGGAAGGCTGGCGAATTCGATCCTGAATTCATCATTGACTTTGCAACACTCACAGGAGCCTGTGTGGTTGCGCTTGGTCACGAAGCGACTGGACTTTGGTCCAACGACGACGACTTCCGTACAAAAATCCATGAGGCTGGTAATGCCGTTGGTGAATTGGCTTGGCCAATGCCACTTCTTCCAGCATTTGAAAAGGAAATGACCGATTCCAAGATTGCTGATACACGCAACCTTGGCGCAGGGCGATGGGGTGGAGCAAACACTGCTGCAGCGTTCCTCAAGCAATTCGTTCCAAATCGAAACTACGACGAAGACGGTGAACAAATTACGTGGGCACACATGGACATAGCAGGAACCTATTGGGGCGCCAAGACCAACACGATGGTTGGCAACGGTGCAACCGGAATCCATGTTCGTACAATGTACCATCTCATAACAAACTGGAACAATTGAATGTGATGGTATGCGACAGACTGTTTTCTTTGCTGGAATTGTCTGCTTGTTGCTCAGTTCTGGATGTCTAGGTCTTGTCTCCAATGAGGAAATTCAAACAAAGCTGGTTGTCGATGTCGATCAAAGCACCCAGCTCATCGAAACATCCTACGAGCAGGGTGAAATGATATCATCTTCAACCGCCACATTTACCTTTGATTTCTCGCAAACAGCTTCAGACGTATCCGTTCGCACGTACGGAATCGACATCGACGACGGTCGATCGTTCGCCATAGATGCAGGCGAACAACAGACAATTTCGCTCGACTTTGAACGACATGGAATGTACATCGTTACTGCCTACGCAATTGATTCACAGGACATCAGGGTGCAAGAACTTCACACCCTCGTTGTTGAACAAGTGATCACTTGGACAGAAGAAAACACNGGAAACCCTGAATCCATGTTTTTTGAAGCCAATCCAGGAAATGATGGCCCTCATCCTTCCTATTTCGTTCTCAATTCAACGGTCAGCAACCCTGCTCCCTTCTTTGAAGTCAATGGACAAGATGTTGACTTGGAATGGGCAGTCCTCAACATTGACGGTCAATGCTTGGGCCATCGAGAAATAATTGAGAACGGTGATTCCTTCACGTGGAACACAATGCATTTCGCTCCAGTTGAAATGCATGAAATTGAATTGACCATTCGTGAAGGTCAAGACTCCCTCGATGTGAATCAGAGGCTGGAAATACGGTACATGGCGTAGGTTCCTTCAATGCTAAACAGAGAACTGAGAAAGACTTAGTATTGTCTTCTCCTTCATCAAGAACAGGTGAAATCATGATTCATATCGACGATGTTGAGAAAGTACAACGAGAATGGGGAGAAGGAATCGTAAAAATGGCATCAGCTCACAGCAACGGCGAGGATTACATCGGGCTTGCTGTAAATCACATTGAGCGTCTCTATGCATACGATTTGGGCGANGTTCTGTTCAAACCAACCATGGCCTCAGTGGACCAGTTCCGACCNACCTTTGAAGGCGCACTCTCGTACTTTGTCGCATCAAACGGTGCTTGCGAAGAAGACAGTGGTTTTGCGATCAAAGGGTGGACTGCGGTACGATTCGAAAATGCTGGCTTTACTGTCAACCAAACCAATGCAACAGCCATGGGCAACTACTTCTTTACTGGCCCAAATGGGGACGAAACAAAGGTCGAATACACCTTTGGATACGTNCTTGATGACGCTGGAAGGCTTCGAATCAATCTCCATCATTCGTCCCTGCCTGCTTCAAATCACGCCTNATGCGATGAGGTCATTGTCGTTCGTTTCTCAACAGCATCGTTACGGATTTCTCATCGTGATGAAGTACGCCGACTTGTTCAAAATTAAATCGTTCGTGGAATCGAATGGAGCCTGGATTTGGAGGATTGAGATTAACCTCTGCTGCAATTGGTATGTTCTTTCCTTTTGAATAAGCAACAACGGTCTCGTACAGCTTTGTACCAACGCCTTGATTTCTGTGTAGCGTAGAGACCGCAATTCGATCCACGTAAACAAACGCATTGTAATGATCATTAAACCACTGATAGTTGAGGCTGCCATAACGTGTCCTCGGAGGCAAACAGATGACAAATCCGAGCANTTCATTGCCATCAAACATACCAACAGACAGTGATGAGAACTGAAGCAAATCTGATACTTCTTGTTCAGAAACCCGACCTGTACCAGGCAGCCCTTGCTCATTGATGGCCCAGATTGCCTCAATGTTTGCCGGCGCAAGGTTGCGTATCTCCATGGAAAACCTTCAGAGCAGGAGGTATATTGTCATGCATTACCAGCCATCTACCTGAAACCAACCAATGAGTATCCCGAAGATAATAATCCAAAACGTTAACGGAATGGCATACATTGCTCCGATGGCTCGACGATGTTTATTTTTCGAATGGTACCTGATCGTCAGTATAANGGAAATCATGAGGAGAAAAGAAATCGGAGGACCGTCGNCTANATCGCCAAAAAAGCGGNTNATTGCTAAGAAATACCCAATAAACCCGTAGCCGATGGAAANGAGCAGATGNAGTCCAAATCCTTTCANGAATTCAAGACCATAGAGGATGATACCAGCCACAAAACCAACAATTGGCAGCATTATTCCAAGGAACAATGCATCATCATCGCCTCCATCCATCACTGAATTAAGCACGGAAAGGTAGTAAACTACGGGAAAATAAAACAAAACAAACATAGCAGGCTTGATTGCTTCTTCCGGCACTATGGTCGTTTCATTGCCGGAGAACACACCTTCTGGGAGTTTGATGGCTTTTGGATCGAGAATCAAGCCTGCGAATCCTGCTAACCAAAATCCGAAACAATCGAAGAATAAGTTGAATTCCCAATAGCCAGATCCCGAGAATTCCATCTTGATGTACACCAGTTGTATGGCCATGATGAGGAAATATCCTCCGTAAAACAGCGTTACTTTGCGAAAGAACTCGTCGCCCTTTTCTCGATTTATCCAACAAAACACGAGGGTTCCAACGAACACAAACGGCATCAACTCACGCATCATGAACAAAACAAATAACGGTCCTACCAAATTTACAACATCACCCCAGATCTCAAATCTGAAGAAGAAATTCAATACCTCTACTAAACCGATTCCACCCTCGAATGAAAATTCACTGTGCGTAAGATAGTCCGAAAGATTGTTGTGGTAATTGTCATCAATACCTCGTGAAAGGAAAACATCTGGTCCCCAAAAAATCGTCCAATTAAACCAATACTGATAACCCCAATTAAGGAACATCGAAATGAGAACAACGAATGCTGCTGTCTTTATCCTCCTATCTCGTTCGGTTGAAATGGGGAAAGCCTGCTGAACATCTTGCGCAGCGTTTGGGATGGGCTGTGTTTCAACAGCAAACTTCTCCTCAGTCTGCATGGGAGGATTAATGAC
>NZVG01000019.1 GCA_002698145.1 Methanobacteriota archaeon
GATGATGAAACAGAGCAAGGTCCTGTTCACATGAATTTCAAACTGAAATCTGAGGGTGAGACCGTGTCGTTGATTAATCCTCAAGGCGAAGTGCATCAAAATATTTCATGGGGTGCTCAAACCTCGGACACCTCCTATACCGCTGTCCCTGACGGCTCAATCAATTTCCAAGTCGATCGCACACCAACCCCCATGCGAACCAACGGTGTGATGTCAGGCGAAAACATTCGTCCCGAATCGGCACCAGGTTCCATGGGTACCGGTTGTATGATCAGTCAATCCATCGATGACGAATTTTGGCATGCTGATGAAACAGTTACACTCATCGAAGACGGTGTGAGCCTTTGTGGAGTGCATGATTCATCCTCCAATGCATTCCCAGTTTGCTACATACGATTGACCATAACACATGATTCGAATGTTGTGCTGTACAACGATGGTCTAATTGGTTTAACCTGAGGTGATTCTATGAAAAAGAAAGCACTATTTTTGATACTTGTAATGATGTCTTCGCTCTTCGCTGGTTGTTTCGGTGGAGAAAGTGAAACAAATGAAGAACCGATGTATGAAGCGTACGATTGTCGGATTCAAGAAGACAATACCTCACTGTGGTGCACCCAGGAGCTCGGAGTAGCCAAGTTGCCGATGGTCGTCGAATCAGGCTACATCACATCGTGTGTTTTCGGGGCAATGGACGAGGAAGGGAACACGAAACTAACCTGCAACGGAATCAGTGGAACGATCGAAACCTATCCTGTCGGAGAACGCATTCGACATCTCGATAACAATTGTCGTTTGGCTCTTCTTGCTAACGGAGAAGGTATTGTTTCGTGTTCCAATGGATGGCAAGCACGTCTTGCGGCATCAGCCAATGCCTGCATTCGTGTTTTGGAAGACGCCAGCGACAAAGGTGTGTATGAACAAGCAAGTTGCAACGGTCTTGACATCAATTATGGCGCTCCCAACTCGGGAGTCACTATTCAGGCCAACCTTCTAGGAATGTATGACCACGATGCAGGGACCTTCGGAACATTGGAAATTCCAGCGTATGACCCAGTTACACAACGTATTTTCCTGGTCAACGTTCTTGAGAAGTCTGTTGATATTGTCTCAATAGCTGATCCCAGTGACCCTCAACTCGTCGGTCGAGTTGACCTCTCAAAGATTGGAGAACCCAACAGTATCGACATTCGGCCAAGTGACGGACTGCTTGCAATTGCAGTCCACAGAGAAACCGACATCTGGAATTATGAGGATGCGCCGCTACCGTTTGTTGTAACAAAGGATCGACCTGACACAGGACTGGTCTACTTTATGGACACAGACGGACAACGGCTGAACATCGTGGATGATTTGGGCTACCAACCTGATATGATTACATTCACTCCTGATGGAAACAAGGTTTTGGTTGCAAATGAAGGACAGCCATCCACTGACTACAAATTCGATCCAGAGGGGTCGGTCGACATCATCGACGTAAGTGGACCGATTTTAGATGTCGGTGAGGAGCATGTCACGCATGTCACTTTTCATGCGTTTGAAGAGGACAAAGCATCCTTGATGCAAAAGGGCATTCGAATCAATGGTCCTGGTGCAAATTTGAGCATGGATTTTGAGCCAGAATACATCACCGTATCTCCAGATTCTTTGACTGCCTATGTGGCGATTCAAGAAGCAAACGCGATTGCAGTTCTCGATGTTGAAGCTGGACAATTTACCGAAATTATGCCAATGGGATACAAACCTCATTCCTCAGGTGCAGCAGTCCACACACCCCTGGCTTGGGAGGATTCAGGAATCACCGATACATCCGGTTGGATGTTCCTCGGAGAGGATGCAACACTAGGAACAGAGGTATACTTGATGCTTTCAGATGCTTCAAACGAGTTGCATCTTGTTGATTTTGACCCTGCAACAGAGTCCTTGTCCCTAAGAGCAAATCCGTTGGTTTCGCTCTCAAGCGAGGCTGATTTCGAAGATCTTGCCGTATGTAAGTACGATGGTCTGAATGCATTTATACTCGCAGAAGAATCGATTCCATCCTTGCAATTCTTTGATGGCCAGGGAAGTCAAATTACACGACTTGTTCCTGAAAACTCTTCCTTTACGATGGTTGGCGATTACGCAATTCTTCCTTCAGCTATATCTGATATTGAAACCAACAAAGGTTTCGAGAGCGTTGCATGCTTTGGTAACCACCTCTACACGATGACGCAATCTTCGCTCAGCACACCCGGTTCAACCGAGCAGTGGATACGAATACTCGACATCAACATCGATACCATGACACTTGAGGGTCAATACCTCTACCCAGTCGAATTGACCGATGGGGCCTACTCCCGTGGAGGTAAGATGGACAAAGTCACGTCGATGGTTGCCATCGGTCAAGGTGAACTTCTCGTCATTGAACGTGATTCGTCGACTGGTGATTTGGCAAGTAAATGGGTCTTCAGAGTTGACCTATCTCAGGGAACAAACCTGATGGATTTGGATGAAAGCATGCGGGCATCTGGTGTACTTGAACAAATGAGTATGAACGAATTCACTGAAATTGAAGTCGACACACCCGACGTTGATCTCACTCAAACCATTGTCAATGACCGCATTCTCATCAATGAACTGGCTAGCAAAGTCTCCCTCGGTCCGTCGAACCCATATCTTGATGGCGCCACAGACTCGGATTACATTGAATTGTACAACCCAACCAATGCGGATATCAATCTCTCCGGTTGGAGGATATACGATGATATTAGCAAAGCGTACACCTTCCCTGAAGGCTCGAGTATCGGACCAATGTCCTACCTCTTGTTGTTCGCTGATGACACAAACGACGGAACGCAGGACTGGGATATAACCATCGATGAAAATGGAGCCCATCACCTTCCAATCAAGTTGTCATCTGGTGGTGAAAGTGTGACTCTGGAAGACAACAATCAAGTTATCATTGAAAACGTCATTTTCCCTGCTTTGAGCCAAGACACATCTTATGGGCGCTTGGTAACTGGTTCCTCTATCTTTGGGGTCACGGAACTAACGCCTCTAGGTGATAACGTAGAATACGTCGGTGGTGAAGGCGGTCCTTCGGCTGCAAGTCAGGGAATCAAGCCTGTGCTAAAATCTCCCTTTGTAGAATTAGGTGACCGTTACGGTGCAAAGCCAGAAGCGCTGACCATTGTTGCTGGCTCGATCCAGGGGGCCTTCATCTCTGGAGTCTCATCTGACCTGTCATTGAATCAACAACTCTCACTTGATGATGCAAACTACAATGCTTTCTCTCAAGGAGATACTGTTAACGAGTCAACAATGAATCAACTCGAAGGAAGCGGACTGGATTATTGCTCATTCCACGATGCGTTCACATTTGCCAACGATGGAGGCGAAGTGTTCCTCATCGATGCTAATGATGGGCAAGTCTTGGACGTCTACAGCTTAGCAAATGCAGATTTTGAAGGAGTGACATGTGATGATGAAGGAACAATTTATGTCGCAAATGAGGCAACAACCCAAATCCACGTGCTTGAGTACTCGACCGATTTTAGTCTCATTGGAACATTGAATCTTGAGAATCTATCCGTGGATTTGGATGATGGTAAAGGATTGGAATCTGTGAGCTATGTCGCATCTTCGCAAGCTCCGAGTATGTGGCCGTCATCGGCTGAAGGTTACCTCATCGCTGGGAGTCAGGATGCAACTGCTGTCAACGTTTACGCCATACCGGCTAGCATAAGTGGTGAGGTTGATCTGCAGGCAGTAGCAACTATTGAACTCGCCTTCAACGACGTTGCTGGTCTCGATGTTGCGAATGACCTCATCTTTTCATTGCACGATAGCCACGATACTGTTCGAGTTCATGATTTGGAAGGGAATTTTATCGCATCGTATGCTACACCATCGACATTCCAAGACACAGAGGGTATCGATGTACAATTTGATTGCATGAACCAAACAATGGAGATTGCATTTGCAGATGATGAATTCAGTGACTTCTTCATTGCAACACTTGGCGGTTCAATATGTGTATCGCAAACGACGACGGAAATCGAGCTCTTCGATTTCATCAAAGAACAACCTCCGTTTGAATTCGATATGACTGGAGAATTACGATTAGGAGTACTCACTGATGCAGGTGCAACTGCTACGAGCATACCGTTCGGGTTTATTGATATCAGGCTCCATCCATTGGATGGTAGCGATGAAGACGGTTACAATCCATTCCCTTGGCCCGTAATGGCTCTTTACATGCCTGATGGAATCACATCGTACACAGTCGATGGGGAAATGTATCTGATCACTGGAAACGAAGGTGACCTTCGCGATTACCGATACTTTAACAGTTCATCTGGTATGAATGTCATCGGGCATAATGAAGAAATTCGGATTGCATCAACAACCCTCGACCCCATGCGATTCCCTGATGCGAATTCGATGCAACAAATGAGTCAACTCGGTCGACTCAATGTTCCTAACAACTGTGGTGATTCTGACGCTGATGGTGACCTCGACTTCATTTGTGCTGTAGGTGCTCGTTCCTTCTCAATCTGGACCACAGATATGGAAATGGTTTGGGACAGTGGCCACGATCTTTCATACTATTCAACGAAAAATGGACAGCATCGAATTGATGAAATGAATTCTCGAGACGACAACAAAGGAATCGAACCAGAAGGTGTAAGAGTCGGTGTTATCGAAGATAGGACCTATCTTTTCGTTTCCATGGAACGTAGTTTTGGCGTCATGATCTATGATATCTCAAATCCTCATCAACCAACATTCCAACAATGGATTCAAGTAGACGGCGCAACAAATCCCGAAGATATGGAATTCATTCCTGCAGAGATATCACCAACGTCAACTCCATTGCTTGTCGTGGCGAACGAAGATTCGGGGACCGTCGGCATTTGGGAATTGAGCCTCCTGTAGACGTTCTGCGATAGTGCATACTATCTATGGTGAACTCAATGAAACATGGTTCACTCTACTCAGTCGTCCATTTCTCAACAATGTGGGGAAGGATTTCTCCTGCCTTCCCTTGGAAAAATTCATCGAAGAAGTAGACGTTTTCTGGTGGATCTAAATTGATTCCGATGGTGTGCGCACCGTGCCGTCGTGCAATGTGAAGGAAATTTGCTGCAGGATAGACATGACCGCTTGTTCCTATGGCAATGAAGACCTCGCACTCAGCGAGTGCTTTCTCAATCTCAGGCATGTGCATGGGCATTTCACCAAACCAAACGATGTGTGGACGCATTCTTCCCTCACACTGGTTACAAGTGAGAAAGTTCTCACCAAGGTGGTTTTCATCCATCATAATCTCAACATGTCCACATTCTTCACAACGTAGAGGTGCGAGTTCACCATGCATGTGGATGAGGTTATTCGAGCCTGCTCGTTCGTGCAGATCGTCGACATTCTGGGTAACGAGAAGAAAATGCTCGAGATATGATTCGAGTTCGACCAGGGCATGGTGACCCGAATTTGGCTCAACTTCGAGCAGCTGCCTGCGTCGTTGCTGGTAAAAGTTCCACACAAGTTCTGGATTTGCAGCCCAACCTTCGGGTGTTGCAACTTCTTCTACTCGATGATTTTCCCAAAGACCATCAGATGCTCTGAAGGTTCGGATTCCAGATTCGGCACTGATGCCAGCACCGGTCAAGATCACAACGTTGGTTTCTTTGGATATCATGACGCCTCAATCTTCTTTTTTATGTTCGAATGAAAATCCATCAAAATCCGTTTGATAAACAGGGACAGCATTGGGGTTTTCTTCAAATGCTGGGGGAATGTTTTGTTGCTGTTGAATTGGTTGTTCTTCAATGGAAGGAGGAACGTATTGCTGTACTGTTGTTTGGTTGGGTTGGTAAACGGAACCATCTGGTTGTTGATACACAATTACTTGTGGTGCCTTTTTTCCAACCGCAAGACCAACGATCAACAAAATGATACCGATTAGGCAACAAACACCTCCTCCACAGGCTACAAAAACAGGTGCAAGTAATCCGTCTGCATCAATGATCACCACATCGCCTTCTGCTTCGATGTTGTAACTTCCAGATGGGATGAAGTCTATGTCACCTAGATATGTATAGCCATTGATATCGGACCCAGTCTCACAGTTTGGATAAAAATAATCATCAGCAAAGTCGTCGCTGATCGAAATGGAGAAGGAATAACAATCAACATCACCTTTGGCATAGACTTCGAGAAGAACAACATCACCATCGTAAGCGAATGTTGTACCATCAAATTCTGTATCATGAAGTATATTCTCACTGTCAGGACCGTGTCCAGCAATACTGATTACACCGAACAAAAGGCTGAGAATGGATATGCCTGTAAGAACACCGCCAGTGACGGCAAGCCCTTTGTTCATGGGAACAACTCAGCGGGATGCAAGGGTAAGGTTCTTCCACATGTCTTCTGGAACTTCCATAGCGAGTCGAAGACCACCCATTGCACCAAGACGGACAGGGTCGTCAACAACGTGGACATTGACGTCGCCCATGTCTGATAGACGTCGCTCAATCAATGCACCAAGTCCACGAATTCCTGATCCGCCGCCGGCAAGAACCATGTTTCGACGGAATTGGTCGTGGTATTCAGGGTTGGAATCTGCAATGAGTAGCTTTACGTTTTCAACGATTGGATCGACGATGGATTCGCATGCTCGCTGAACACAATCGGTGATGTCGAGATTCATTGCTTTGCCTTCGATTGAAAAGTCGACCATGATGGGCTCATCAGGCGTTGACGTCGAGACAAATGAATACTGTTCCTTCCATCGGCGTGCCATGTCCTTGGTGATTTGAGCACCGTTGTACTTGGACTGGACTTCTTTGATGATTTGTGCATCGACGTAATCGCCAGCAAATCCAGTGTGCATCTGGTCACCTGGTCCCGGAATAGTACCATAGACACGGCAGAGATCAGTTGTACCAGCGCCGATGTCGATAACCAGTGTGTGTTCAATCATGTCAAGAGCGTAAGCGACAGCGAACGGTTCAGAAATGATCATTGCAGCATTGACGCTTCCTGCAGCAGCATCGAAAATTGCGGTCTTGTCGACGTGACTTGCTTCAGCAGGTGCACCAATGACGGCAACCACACGGTCGTGCTCTTCAGGATCGGCGAGTCCAATGAGATGTGTAATGAAGTGAGCGATGAATTGGCGATCTTCAGGTGTATCCTTGATGACTCCAAGTTCCAACGGGCGGAAAAGATTGAGTGCCAATCGGTTTTTGAGTGCTTCTTCACCAAACAGGACATCTCTCTTTAGGAAATTTCGCGCAATGAGATCTTTTGGTGTCCCAATAACCGTAAGTTCTTCCTCTTCGTGGTTTCCAGAGGAGACCATAACTGAGCGAAAAGTCCCCAAATCAATTCCAATNTACAACACGTCTTCTGCCATAGCGTTCGCCAATTAAAGGGAACACCGTCCACCTTATGAAGCATCCCTCGCTCAAGTTCGCAATTTTGAGCGGATTTTCCAAGTGNTTTTAATTCTATAGAAACAAGATTACAGCCAACTTTCACATGGCTGACAGTACCAAGCAGAGTATTCTGGATATAGTTCTGCCAACTGATTGCAATTTGGACACTCTTTCAGAGCGTTGCTACCAAAAATTTCCTGGACAAGGGCAACGTGTTGTTCTTCGGTTACGCCGATGTGCTGACGCATCACCCACATCATTTGATCTTCACTTGGAGAAATAATCCCGTCTTCAAGAACAAGGGCAATGACATTTCGGTAATCATCAAGAACGTTCACATCTCTGAAATCGAGAATAACACCACCCTTCTCTGCTACGATATCTTGGCCACCTGGATCATCAACAAACAAAACTAATGACTCAGGCTTGAGTTTTCCATCACGAAGTTCAAAAGAAATTCTGTTCCCCTCTAAATTTGCGTAGACAAGGCGCGATGAGCGATTGATAACACTGGTAATTGAACGTGCTGTTTCCTCGCTGTTTCGACCACGTTTCCAACCAGTAGGGCTGCGTTCATTGTAAGCATAGAATTCAGTTCCAATCCCGGGATACTCAAGTCGAATTTCTTCTCCTCCATCAAAACCGTTTGAAACGATGGTCAAAGCGGCAACTTCCGTTGAAACAAGATTGTCGTCATCGTCAAAACTTATCATCAGGGGTTTACGATCTTCGGATGCGGCGTTGTAATGCCCCTGCATTCCACTCATCCACTTGTCTTCCAGGCGTCGCAGAGATTGCTCTTGCTCTTCTGAAAGGTCAGAATCAACACCGAGAACACCTTTGAGGTCACCGCGTGCCATTTCGTTTTTGAATTCTTCAATTAACTCAGAATCACGNCGATGATTGGGAGGCGGACCTCGAACCTTTTTGGAAATGAAATTTGGATCAGCCCACTCATAGGAACAACGTGTGCAAGCAAGATAACCCTCCATTGTTGATGGTTGACTTTCACCACCACACCTTGCGCAATCTCCATCTTCTTGAATTGACAGATTGTCAGCCGCTTCCTTCCTTCCCTTNCGAATGCCACCGAACCNAGCCATNACACAANCACGGCACAGACTTTCTATGAAGGCTTCTATCTGCTGGTTTAGGAATTCACCAGAACAGCCTTCAATCCGTAGTGAATCATACCATCTTGACCATACAAACGACGTACATCAAAACGCACTGTTCCATCAATCTCTGGTGTTCTTTCCTCATCATCAGCGAGCATGAAGACACCTCTAGGGCCCTCATCAAACTGGACAAGAACCGTTGATATCCCATCAAGAACGGGTGCTCGGCCGGAGAATTCAGAGGGTGCTCCAGCGGCGCTTAAACGGGTCCATGACAGGATCGTCGCCNTCTCAGAGAGTTGTTTGGTCGTGGATGTAATTCGGTCACCTCGTGAATTGAGTTGTCGAGGTGGCCAAACCATTCGGCCGTTGTCATCCTGAGCAAGAAGCCCGAGCCGAGCGGGTGATGCAATCAAGTGTTGTGCTTGAGAAACGTAGGCTCCTTGACTCACTCCAATTACTTCTGTTGCCCACTGAGCTTGCAGCTCGTTTTTCAAATCAGGCGAATACTCGATACCATCAAATTCTGGCCATGTTGGTTCGTTCAGTGATGTCGTAATAGCAACCAGAAACTTCTCGCTGTGGCTATGTAGGTAATAACTTGCTTTATCATTGACAACCCAATCTGTGCTCGCTTCAAGAATTTCCTGAACATCAACGCTCGAAACGAACTCAAGATTTTCGCTGAACCTTCCCAACTGGATGTTATCGGCAGGTAGTTGTTTCATCAAAGAAAGGGCAAGCGTGAGACGATCACCATCGGGACCTGCCCAATCCTGACCGTACTTGCTGCACGCAAAATGGTGGTCTTTGTTAGAAAAGGATTGAACCAACATCAACGCTCTCTCCCAAAAATATGCACTGCACACGTTGCTCCTGAACCACCGACATTGTGAGTCAAGCCNATCTCGGCATCTCTCACCTGCCGAGAAGGCTCTGTTTCATGACGTAGTTGTTTGAATATTTCAACGGCCTGACCCGTTCCAGTTGCTCCAAGTGGATGGCCTTTGGACTTCAGCCCACCACTTGCATTGATGGTAACGCTTCCTTCGTTTCGTCGACCTTCACCTTCTCGGGCAAATCGTCCTCCCTCTCCTCGTCCAGTGAAACCAAGATCCTCCGTCGCCAAGACCTCGGCGATCGTAAAACAATCGTGGACTTCGGCTAAATCGATGTCTTTGGGTGTAACTCCAGCCGTACGGTATGCTTTGTCCGCTGCAGATTGCGTTGCTCGTAATTGGGTAATGCTTGGACGGTCATGAAGAGCGAGGTGATCCGATCCGGCACCTGAACCCTTGACCCAAACGGGTGTGTCGGTGAATTTGTGCGCTAAGTGATCAGCAACCAAGATGACCGCAGACGCTCCGTCAGAAGTTGGGCAGCAATCGTACAATGTGAGCGGGTCCGCTACCATAAATCCCGACTGGGCTTTTTCAAACGAGACACGTTTCCGCAAATGTGCGACTTCGTTTTCGAATCCATGCATGTGATTCTTCACTGAAACATGGACCAAATCATCGTGTGTTGCGTCAAATTCGTGGAAATAACGTCGTGCTGTAAGNGCATATGTCCCAGGGAAAGTAAGNCCTGCNAGTCGCTCCCATTCTGTGTCACCAGATACACCGAGCCAGTACCGCTTTCGTGAAGCGGAAAGGTCGTTCATCTTCTCGATGCCACCTGCAACGACAACATCCGCTTGTCCACTCTTGATTGCCATCCACGCATCACGGAGGGCAAAACCTGAGGATGCGCATGCATTCTCGACCCGACGAACACTTACACCTTCCATCCCTGAATGTTCTGTGAGAAGAGCAGCTGTGTTTCCGAGTTGAGACCCACCAAATGCAATGCTTCCAATGAAAGCCTCCTCAACATCGGTTGACTGGAAGTCATGATCAACACTTGAAATTGCTTTTTCGATGGTCTCAGACCACATGCCCTTGAGCCCCAGAGGATGATTGCCGAATTTTGTTTGGCCTGCACCAACCATTGCAACATCGACCATGTTATCTCCAATCGAATCAAGCATTTGATTGAGTCGGTCAAATCACCCGCAGGGTTCATGAATGGGTGTCGATAGCCACGGACATGCTGCGCCAATGTAGAAAGCACGGTCACTTTAGTGGCACCAACTGCCCCATCTGTAACGATGAAGGAAAATTCATCATGAGCGACCGAGAAGCAGGAAGCCTCGGCCGAATGCTCGCACTCGTCCTGCGTCATGCACCTGAAAAGTTCAACGTCGAAATGGACATCAACGGCTGGGTGAGTACACGGGAACTCGCGGACTCAATTTCCGGACAACGTCGTCATTACCATTGGCTACGTGGATGGCACTTTGAGGCGATTGCAAACGCTGATGAAAAAGGCCGATATCAGGTTGAAGGCGAAATGATTCGAGCAACCTACGGCCATTCGATTGAAATCGAACTCGATCTTCCAACCGATGAGATTCCTGAAGCGTTGTATTGGCCGTGTGAACCGGCTGAGGCAGATGCCATTGTCCAACTTGGCATCACATCAGGNACACGNAATCACATTCACCTCTCCAAAACCATTGTCAATGCACTGGAAGCGGGACATGTTCGAATCGATCGTCCTGCAGTCATCGAGATCGATACCGTTCGCGCCATTGCCGATGGACACACCATTTACCGTGCTGGCAAGACTGTATTTCTCACCGATGAGGTCCCACCAGAATACCTCTACCGAGTCGGCGATGATGACCCAATGATTGTTGACACCGTTGCTCGTTGGGAACAAGAAGAAGAAGAAGAATAATAATTACTTTTTAGCACCGCAAGCCGGACAAAAGTCAAGATCATTGTCCAATAAGTAACCACAACTTGCACAAGTTGTCGTTCCNAGCAGAATGGCCTGACCTTTGGTTGCTGGAGGAGCAGGACGGTCTCTCTGAACCTTTGGATCAACAAGCAAGAGTGGATCGAGGCCTTGACTCTGCAGTTCTTTGTAACGATTTGCGAAAATGATTGCTTCTTGAATGGATGCTTCCAATTGCAACAAACGCCCATTGCGCTCAGACTTGTCTGCGATTTCATTGGCTGATTCAACTTCTGTTTGAAGGTGCCTTAGGAAGGAATCGAGACTCGGGCCCTCATCGGTCATGGTTGTGTCAATCATCGCAGACTATTGAATCCTGTGTTTTGTAGGCATACTCATGAAGGGCAGATTCTTGGGAGCCTCATGGTGAGACGTATTGTTGTCAAGTTTGGCGGTGCTCTCATCACGAAGAAAGATGAACAATCGGTTGCGAGAATTGCGATCATTCGAGACCTGTGCTCGGTTGTCCGCTCCCTTACAACGGATGGAGTTCAAGTGATAATCGTCCATGGCGCAGGTTCATTTGGTCATCTAAANGCCAAGCGTTGGCGATTGAATGANGGGTACATACCGAATCTATCGCACCCAAATGATTCTTGCGAATCTCAGGTTGAAGCGGTGCACGAAGTTCGGCAAGACATGCTGCGACTCAATTCAATCGTTGTTGCGGAACTGGAAAATCTAGGGCTCGTCGTACAGTCGCATCCACCACATCAATGGGCAGCAAACCTCGGACCAAATTTTGCTGGATCACTCGATCGGTTTTCCTCAACTGATCCTAGTACGGTTCACGTTACCTTCGGAGATGTTGTTGATGTTGAAGATGACCGTAAATTTGGAATCCTTTCGGGAGATGATGTTGTAGCACGACTCTCGTTGGAACTGCCNCATGTTGAGTCGCTCATTTTTGCNATGGGTGGTGTTGATGGACTTTTGAAAGTCCCACCCCATCTCGCAACGGATGCTGACTTGATTGAGCGCTGGTCACCCGACGTCCACTACGAGGGATTGCANCAATCCGAGATCGATGTAACTGGGGGAATTGGCTTGAAAATGAAGAGAGGACATCTGGTAGCCCAGTCAGGGATAGGTGTCTACCTTGTCAATGGAGAACATCCTGCAAGAATAGCGGCACTTGTTCGGAAGGAGCCNTGGAGAGGAACAACCATCCTCCCCTGAGGTGATTTGTTTGGAGATCGGTTTGTACTCACTCGGCATTGTTTTNGGNTTCTCAATTGTTCGTTGGTTCACTGAAACCATCAAATTTCACGTCCGAACGAACAGATTATGGCTCCATCACTGGATTATCGCTTTGATCGTTATGCTTCCCTTGTTCTATTTTGAACTCGATTATCCGTTGATCTGGGGTGGCCTCACTGGCGCTGCATTGGAAGGCCTGGGTCGAAAAAATTGGTCAATCCGTCGAAAGTAAGTTGAATTCTCTTCAAACTCAGGCGAACTGTCTATGTAGGGCCGTTTGAAAGGATGAATGGGGCTCATATGTCGAACTATGCGAGCGGAGCGGTTCCCGAGGCAAACATCGAGGCAGATGTTTCGGATTTCATGACTGCCCAATCCTCTGATTCCATTCAGGCAGGAATGATGGCAGAGGCTGTTCTTCAAGTCGATGAGCGTGACGTTATCGTCGGCCCCATAAGCAAGGCTGATAGTCACTATCGAGTTGGAGCACTGCATCGTGCGTTCAGCGTTTTATTGTTTAATTCCGAGGGGAAAATGTTGCTGCAACAACGTGCACATGACAAAATTACTTTCCCAAGTGTTTGGGCAAATTCCTGNTGTTCTCATCCACTTGCAAGCGAAGATGAAATGGACGAAGTAAACGCTCGAGGTGTCAAAAGAGCAGCGATTCGGAAACTCAATCAGGAACTTGGGATATCTCCCGAATCGCTCAACATCGATGATTTTCACTTTATCACCAAAATGCGATACTCTGCGCGAATGAATGCTGATTGGATTGAACGAGAGATTGACCACATACTCATGATACAAGCCGATGTTGAACTCAATCCAAACGAGAATGAAGTGTCTGCAGTCAAGTGGGTCAATGCGGAAGAATTGGACGAAATGTTGGTTGGGGATGACCCGGAAAACGTCATCGCACCATGGTTCCGATGCATTGCGGCTCGGATGATGAATTCGGATTGGTGGGATGCTGTTGGTGACAAGCATGCCTGCGAAGCTCTACAAGATCATCTGATCCATGACATGGGTGATGTCACTCACATGCTACCCGATGCTGAAGGTGCTGACCTCAACACAAGCATCATGGAAGTACGTCCTTTTATTGAACAACGTATTGTTGAAAGTCTAACCGCTTCGCGTCACGAACGCTTAGCAGGTGCGATGATGCACCTCATACACGGCGGTGGAAAACGGATGCGAGCAACGCTTCCATGGCTTGTTGGCCGGGCCGTTGGGGATACACATTCAGGTCTACTCGATATAGGTGCTGCGATCGAAACAATTCACAACTTCACATTGGTTCATGACGATATTATGGATGATGATGAAATGCGTCGAGGACGAAATGCTGTCCACATTGAATACGATATGCCCACAGCAATCAATGCTGGTGATGCAATGTTAGCAATTGCCTTTGAGCGATTGGTCATGTCAGCAAATATTGACGTGCAAGATATTCCTTCGTTGGTCAACCGCATAGCATGGATGGTACGTCGAGTTTCAGAAGGTCAACAGTTGGACATTGAATTCGAAAACCGAGAACGTGTTACAGAACCGGAGTACCTCGAAATGATTGAAGGAAAAACAGCCGTCATGTTCCACATTTGTGCAGAACTCGGTGCACGTGTAGCGGGTGCTGATGATGAAGTAATCGAATGCCTTGCAGATTGGGGTTTGTCCGTTGGTCTCTGTTTCCAACTCATGGATGACTTGATTGACGTGCTTTCAGACTCAGAAACACTCGGAAAACCTACAGGTTCCGACGTTGCTCAAGGAAAGCAGACCNTGATGGTCATACACGCACTAGAGCAACCAGATTCAGCAGCCAAGACTCGGTTGCTGAACGTTTTGGGGAAATGCGAAGAGGCGACGGAGGAAATGATTCAAGATGGAGTTGCAGCGCTCCAAGAACTCGGATCCATCGATTATGCGCGAGAAAAGGCCAATGAATATCATCAGCATGCACACGCCTGCTTAGATCGTTTACCGGATGGCCCTGCAATGATTGCATTACGGGAGCTCACCGANCTTCAACTCAAGCGTCTGAGTTGATGATGACATTCTCCCCCTGACGTATTGTCCCCTCGACAAGAACACGTGCATACCAACGAGTTTTCCCTGGGTACTTTTTATTTGATAGGAGGCTGAAGTTATGATTCAGGAAGGATTCTTTGATTGTCTTGCACGGTGATGCGGCCATCGTAATCTCAAGCAGAACATTNGGAAACTGAAGTCTCACACCCGGTCGTAGTGATGAAAATGGAACATTGAGGAGTATGTTCTCTCCGGTCGTCCCACCCGCAATCGGATGTCCACTCGCTCGTAATTCGTCAACGATTTCCTGAGCGAGAAGACAGACGGCTTTTTCAGCACCACCATGGTGTTTCTTATCACGAATAATCTCGTCCTTGATACCAACAGATTGAACCTGAATCGAGTCTACTGAAGGTTTCGGGACGCCACCAACTGTGGTAGCAAAAAGGCCCGTTATTTCCCCGGAGATCATGTTCAGTCTGAATAATAGGATTCTGGGTTTGGTTCAGGCTTCAATCCCTTACGGGTTCGAATTTCACCGACGACTTTGTCGAAAAGTTGTGGTGGAAGCATCTCAAATCCAAGGTTTTCAGTGTTCCAAACCGCACGGCCTTGTGATGCTGCACGAATATCGTTGGAGAAACCGAAGGTTTCAGCGATTGGAAGAACACCAACGACGGTTGTTACGTCGCCTTCACTTGGCATGTCTTCGATAATACCACGACGGTTTGTGACCTCGCGTGTTACTTGGCCAAGCCAGTCGTTCGGTACTGAGACGAATGCCTTTTGCATTGGCTCTAGCAGTACAGTCCTTGCTCGCATCATTGCACCTTTGATTCCATTTCGAACGGCAGGAATGGTTTGAGCAGGTCCACGGTGAATTGCGTCTTCGTGGAGTTTAGCATCCGTAAGTCGAACGAACATACCCTGAACAGGTTCATCCGCAATAGGACCTTTCTTGCACACTTCATTGAATGCTTCAATAATCAATTCACGAGTCTCGTGAAGACCTTGAATACCCTTGGTGTCGTTGACGAGAACGTTTGTTCCGTTGATGGCGTAAATTTTCCGCATCAGGTCTTTGTCCATACCGAGTTCACCAAACTTGTTTCCAGTCTCTTTCGCATCACTGCTTCGCACTGGACCGTCGCCAAGATCGCCGTTGCGTAGGGCATCAACGACTTCGCTTGGGAGCGATTCGATTTCAAAGAAGAAACGGTTGTGTCGGTTCGGGGATTTGCCTTCGAACGCCTGTCCTCTGTTGCTGCCCTGTACACCCTCACGATAAACAACGATTGGTGGACTGACACTGACCTTGATGTTCTGTTCTTCCTCTATCCGGTATACGGTAATCTCAAGATGGAGTTCACCCATTCCTGCCAACAATGCCTCACCAGTTTCTTGGTTTGTTGTGACCTGCAATGACGCGTCGGATTTTGCGAGGGAACGGAGTGCGTCAATGAACTTGGGAAGATCTTTCATGCTCTTTGGTTCAACTGCTACAGTGACAACAGGATCTGAGTAGTGACGAATGGCTTCGAAGGGAGTGAAATCCTTGTCGCGTGAAAGTGTGACACCAGCAGCTGCACTTCGTATACCAGTGATTGCAGCGATGTTACCAGCGACAACTTTCGGTACAGTGATTCGGTCTCCACCGACCATCATGCTGACTTGCTGAACACGCTCTGGTTTTGCAGCGCCAATGGCAAACACGGACTCACCTTGTGAAATTGCACCGGAGTAAATTCGTCCAACGGCGACTTCCCCGGCATGGGGGTCCATCCATATCTTCGTAATCATCATTGCAAGTTCTGCATCCGGATCGCAAGCCATCATTGCCTTACCAATACCGGATTCTAAGTCACCTGTCCAAATGTTGGGGATACGATAGGGTTGGGCCTGGACTGGGCTTGGCAATTTTGTAACCGCCATGTCGAGAAGAACTTCGTGAACGGGAGCAGCTTGTGCGAGTTCCTTTTGTTTCTCTTCATTGCAGTATTGGAAGATATCCGTCATGGTGACGCCGGATTTCTTCATGTAAGGAATGGTGATTCCCCAGTTGTGGTATGCACTTCCGAAGGCAACAGTACCGTCCAATACACTGACCTGCCAGTCTTTTTTGAACTCATCTGGAGCAAACTGTTTGATCAGTTTGTTGACCTTNGTAATGGTCTCTTGGAATCTGTTCATCATGTCTTCAGGCGTCACCTGTAGTTCGTTGATCAATCGATCGACTTTGTTGATGAAGAGTACCGGCTTGACCTTTTCTTTGAGTGCTTGTCGGACAACGGTCTCGGTTTGAGGCATCGGTCCTTCAACGGCACATGCGAGGATGAAGCAACCATCGACAGCACGCATGGCACGCGTTACATCGCCACCAAAGTCAACGTGTCCAGGTGTATCGATGAGGTTGATGAGGTAATCCGTCCCGTCAACAGCGTGGACCATCGAAGCAGAAGCAGCGTTGATGGTAATTCCTCGAGCAGATTCTTGTTCATCGAAGTCAAGAACTCGAGCTGCACCAGCGAGGTCGCTGGACATCATACCTGCACCTGCAATCAGGTTATCAGAAAGCGTTGTCTTCCCATGATCAATGTGCGCAGCAATGCACAGATTGCGAATCTGTGGAAGTACACTCATAACTTCTGTAGCCTTTTTGATGTTGTCTTCTTTTCGTCCCATGGTAGCCACCTGTCTGGTTCAATCCGCCCACTGGAATGGGGTTCTTAAGTGAGTCGCAAAAGTTCGACGAAATTCGCCGACGTGTGCGGTTTCATCGTGCTGATGCAGCGATTCGCTCAACTTCTTCTTTCTTGGAGACAGCGTAGGAGGTCGCATCGCCTTCGGAAGCCTTGTTGAGTTCATTGACAATGCACTGTTGTAGCGTTCGCTTCGATTTGTGTGTTCCTTGCTGGGCCCCTTTTGCTAGGTGCTTGAGGGCGACATCGAGACGTCGTGATGGTGAGGAGTCAACAGCCTTCGGTTGCGATACTGCGCCGAATTTGATTCGAGTAATTTCTTCCATTGGGGCTGCGTTGCAAATAGCATCAACAAAGATCTGAAGAGGATTCATGTTTCGGCGTTCTGCGAGGACATCGAGAGCGCTTTCGAATGCTTTCATAGCGGATTGCTTCTTACCGGTGTAGGCACCTGTTCGCATGAGTTTGTTGATGTAGCGCTCAACGACGCTTAGTTTGGACTTCCCAAACCACATGTTTGCATGACGACCCCCAGTGTGAGGCACACCAACGGTTGTGAGATTGACATATGGAGCAAGGCCTGGGTCATTGCAGACGACTTCTGCAGCATCCCATTTTCCAAAAACAAGTGTCCCAATTCCAGCGATTGGGCGTTCGTCGATTACCGTTTCTTCAGTCATGTTGAAAACCTCACCGTACTGGCTTCTCCTTACGTCCTCGGACCATCTCATCGAGAGATACTCCATTGACTTGTATGACTTTGTATCGAACTCCGGGAATGTCTCCATAGGAACGACCCATGCGTCCACCGATACCCTCGACCATGACTTCATCGTGCTCGTCGATGAAATTGATAGCACCATCGCCAGGAGCGAAAGCCGTTAGCTTGTTCCCGTTCTTGATGAGTGAAATTTTCACAGCCTTTCGAATGCCTGAGTTGGGTTGTTTTGCTTCGATACCAACTTTCTCTACGACGATACCTTTCGCTTGTGTTGATCCTGCAAGAGGGTCGTGCTTGGCGCGAGATTTTAGCATACGCTTCTTGTAACGTCGGTCAGACCAACGAAACTTTTGTCGGTCCTTGGCCATTTTCGCACCTGCAAAGAGTCCTCTACCCATGTTCAAACCTCATTCGAGCGTTTTCCCGACTTTGCTTTCATATATCAAGTCGCCGTTTCATCGTATTGAGGAATCCACCGTCTGCGTGGAAGAATAATATCATAAACAAGGTGTTGTTAGTTGCATCATGATTCCACAAGGGTTACGACCAATTGTAGCACTCCTCACCATTGCCGTGGGCCTTTTGGTCATTATCAATCACTATGTTGGATTAGTCGAGTCCGAGGTCGATATTCTGACCTCGCATGCCATCGGAGTCATTGGTCTCCTGTCTGGTTTGAACATGATGTCAGTCAACGCCGAGGCCAAAGAAGAAGACCGTCCAAACTACATCGATGATACCCAGACGAAATTCTGAGGGCGTGATACCTTGGCATTTCGAGACCATCTTACACACGCCAAACGCGTCGAGGAAGAGGTCAGTCTTGTCCATGGGATCTGGGAAATGAGTTCATCACTATCGCATCAAAATCTTTTGTTCGAGAACATCAAAGAAGCTCCAGGTCAACGAATTTCTGTTAACATGCTCACAAGAGACCGACTGTGTGAGGCAATCGGTATACAACCTGAGGTGTACATCGATACCCTTGCGTGGGCAATGAAAAACCCTTCATCACCAGAAATCGTTTCCCCAGCGGAAGCGCCTGTTTTCGATTGCATGCAAGATGAAGTCAATCTCCATAACATTGCTATTCCTCACCATTGGCCCCAAGATCGAGGTCGCTACATGTCTGCTAGCGTTATCATTGCCGTAGTTAACGGACAACGAAACATGAGCTTCCATCGCCAATTTTTGCGAGATGAAAATCATCTTGTCGTACGATTGGTTCCGCGTCACCTTCGAACAATGGTTGACCGTGCTCGGGAGAATGGTCAGGAAGTTGACATAGCGATTGTTAATGCTCCTGATCCTGTTGTTCTTTTAGCGGGTGCAATGTCGTTTGATGAGCCGATCGATGAACTTACCATCGCTGCTGCACTTCACGAGAAGCTTTACGACAAGCCCCTCCAATTGGTTGAATTGCCTAACGGCATTCAAGTTCCAGCCGATGCAGAGTATGCGATGTGGGGTCGAATCACGCTTGATGATGACGATGAAGGTCCGTATGTCGACATCACAGGGACTGTTGATGATGTTCGTCAACAACCTGTGATTGAAGTGGACGGTATTTTCCATCGTACAAATCCTATTTTTCACGCACTAATTCCAGGCGAGGCAGAACACAAGACATTGATGGGACTTCCACGATCTCCAACAATAAAAGAAGCAGTTGCACAAGTCGTTGACTGCATCGACGTCCACATGACGGAGGGTGGATGCGGCTGGCTTGCAGCAGTCGTTAAAATCCGCAAAACCTCTGAGGACGACGGGAGAAAAGCCATCGAAGCAGCACTGGCCGGTCATCGCTCAATGAAGATGGTAACCGTTGTTGACGAAGACGTGGAGATTACCAATCCTGTGCGTGTCGAATGGGCGATGGTGACCCGGTGGCAACCCGATCGAGATACGCATATTTACCCAAATCAAAAAGGATCAAGCCTTGACCCATCACGGTATGAAGATGGACTGACGTCCAAAGTAGGATTTGATGCAACCATCCATCATTCAGATAACCCTGAAGGGTACATGAGCGTCCAGTAGGGATGGTCATGCGTCAATCTACCCATGATGATTTGCAGCATCCTCGGCGCAATCTAGGTAATCGATACCGCACCCAAGCACAGAAATTTGTTCGTCTCGCAAAAGCTGATCCTGAGCGAAAAGATTCCAATCTACAATGGGCAGAGCAAAACGCTCGACAAGCGCTGTTGCATGATTTTACCGACGAGCGAAATTGGCGATGTCTTGCTGACATCAAAGTGGTGCTAAAGGACAATTCAGGCCTTGGTGTTGTCTTGGAAGATCTCTTCACGGTCCTTGGTCGAGATACGGAACAATTTGAAAAATTGAAGACCTTGGATTATCTTGAATTTGGTGTAGAATTGCTTGAAGCAGCATTTCTTCGAGACCCGCTAACACCTGAACCGTGGTGGAACACCTTGGTTCAGAGAGGAGGTGGAGATGCACAGAGCGACGCTGTGTTGCTCGAGATTGCGGAATTTGCAGACCGTTGCCGAGATTTAGATTTTCGAGATCAACGGGCGAACATTGTCTACGGTAGACGAATTGAGTTGTTACGATTGCAAGGATTTGAAGATCTTTTNATCGAGTTGAGTCAACATCTGCTGGCTCATCGACCNTCAAATCATGAGCTGTGGATGCANCTTGGTCGCCTGCATGAGCGTAGAAAAGAAATTGATTCGGCTTGGTCTTGTTACGACCATGTTCAAACCCTTATGCCACATCTCAAGGTCAGGGATGAATTCTTGAATCGATTGACTGAGCAAATGGATGGCGAAGAACAGACACCTTGGAGTGGTCCAAAACTGGAGCACAGAACCGCCTTCTTGAAGCAGATGGAGCAACTCAACAAGCGTGTCCGTCAAGTGGCACCAGAGCCTGAGATAAAACAGCGCATTGAAGAGGAAATTGTTGAATCAAACCAAGATGAGAAACGATTGAATTCTTTGATAGAAGCNGGAAACATTTCTGAGGCTTTTTTCCTCGCACGCAGATTCGTAGCTTCAGGTGAATCATGGGCTGAATCTTACCTTGAACAATGCCGTTCAAAGATGTAGGTGATTCTGTGCGTCCTAAGTTTGTATTAGCTTACATTGTTCGGAAAAGTTCCCCGCAGTCGGTGCTCCATTCAGGTTCTATTCTCATGGTTCAGCATCCCGAAAGAGGCTGGGAATTTCCAGGTGGTCATGTTGAAAACGGGGAGACACCTGAACAAGCTCTTCTTCGCGAGCTCGAAGAAGAAGTGGGTGGACATGGAAGAATCTTGGCTTGGAACACGACATACTACCCAGAGGGTTGGGTAGGTCTTGTCGAAGTCGATGATTCAAAANCACCCTTTTCGGAATCGATCTGGGACGTGGANGACCAACACGTTGCAACGGTTCGATGGTTTGCGAACTTACCAGATGTGACGCACTGGGATGTCCAGGAAGTAATCGATTTGAGCAATTGGGTACATTCTATAGAACTAGGGCATGAGTGATTGCATTCGTTCTGTCCATGCCACGTTTTGCTCCTCACTCAGCGAGCATCCAAGAAGGACTGCAACCAGCATTGAATCATCAACTTGGTCGGGTTCATTGATGAGCCAGTCGAATTCATTCAAACGGTCGAGTCGTTGCGCCATCATGACCATTGCTCGTAAATCAGGGCGGTCCTCACCAGATGTTTCTTTGTTCAAGTGATTCATGCACCAATTGAAAACGCCGGAAACATCGTCCGGGTGAACGCTTAATTCTGGAGCAGGTTCTCCCGCACCCCGAGGTTTGGATTCATCGACTTGTTGTTGAAACCGGACTGCACCCTCATCTTGTTGGCCAACGGAAAGATCGAGGAAAAGACTCCCAGCTTCAATAGCCATCGTGACTTGATTGGATAAAATTGCGTGAGCATGGCCGTTCCAAGCATTGCGTGCAGCATCAAACATTTTCCCATAGCGGGCGTGAATACGAGACGCTCCTATGCGTGATATCGCAATGGTTTCGTGAGCATGATTCTCATGGCGTGATATGTCCCCATACACTTGGAGAGCCATCAAATCCTCTCCAGAAGCCATGTGATATGCCGCTTTATTCAACAAGGAAAGNTCATGATCACGACTTGCTTTTGCAACCGATTTTAATCGTGTTTCCGCCCATGTTAAATCTTCTTCTGCTCCTGCAGAGTCTCCTCTTTCAAACCGCTGAAGACCTCGTTCCATACGAAGCCGTCCTTCAAGAGCGAGATCACGAGTTTCAGGTGTTCGACATATTTCGAGCGCCTTGTCAATCGCATCTTCGAGTCTTAGGTCTCCAAGCATACGTCGACGAACCAGGTCGAACGTCGCCCGTTGAGCAGGTGTTAACTCGGGCAAAAGAAGTTCAACCAACTCNGCAGCGTCNAGGTACANGGCGGCTTCAATAATNGCCATCCAGTCACTCCAACCAAAGTCTTCTCTCCATTGAACTGCTTCGTCATAATCGACGGGTCCNTCNTCTCTCCATTTGGAGATATACAATCCTGGTGCCTTCGGTCTCATTGTCTCACCTTTTCCTGTAATGTCAGCTGCGCAATGAAGGCAGATTCAGCTCGAATACGATCGACCTTTCCGGTCCAGCCAGCAGCGCCATTGTGGCCTCCACCATCTCCGCCATGCTGTTTTGCAATTGAATCCATAATTTCACCAAGGTGAACACCCTTTTGGGTTGATGTACGTGTTGCTCGGGCTGTTAATCGAGTTTCACCTTCTCGATGGCGAGATACCAGTGAAACGTCGCAACCGGTACCAAGCAACATTGCGGCGAGTCTACCTTCAAGCGTTCCCGCATNAGTTGTCACAAGACTCCAATCGCCAGCATCATGGTGCTTGGTCCTTCCCAATCCACGGAGCAGACTTCCACGCTCAGAGGGTGAGGTGGTTTCTCGTTCAATGTACTCACAGAACTCAGCATAGTCAAAATCGGAACCCTCAAGCAGTTTCGATGTAATCGCAAACGAACTTTGGTTTGCATGCCTGTAGCGTCCAGTATCCGTAATCATCCCGGCCAAAAGCATCTTTCGTACAGGGCTGGTCAATGCTTCTTTGGCGTGCTGAAACATGTATGTTGCAACCATCTCCGTGGTTGCTCGAACATCCCATTGCATCATGAAATCACCATCCCGCAATTCCCAACCATTGGTGGCATGATGGTCAATGATGAGTCTTGGAACTTCAGGTAAGTCAATACCTACTTGAGTCGGCGCTGCGGCATCAACGATGATGATTCCACCGAGTTGATCGGGGAAAACGGTTCCGTGGGCAGCAATCTTTCGAAATGGGGCCTCCATTTCTTCAACAAGACGTTTGGCAATGCGACCAAGGTGAAGCCCACAAGCAAGTAGAGATGGATGAATTGCAGCCAAAGCAATCGCAGAACCAATGGTATCCATGTCGCCGTTTTGACCTGTCAGAACAGGGACCGCACCACGGTCAATGGCAGCGTCGAGCCATTGTTTCATCGCAGCAATATCTTGCTGATGACTGCTCAAACTTCTCCCTCAAGCGATTTCTTGAGTTCATCGTATGCTGCGACAAGTTTCGCTTCATGCTCGGAAAGCCGCTCTGCGTGCTCGGAAAGTGTTGTGTGTGTCGCTTTCAGCTCTCCAATCAATTCAGCCTTGTTTTCAACTTCGACCAATACGCCACCGAGTTGCCGGTGCAGTGCAAGACCCTCTGGGTGTTTTTCGACGGCAGTAATCGTTGTTTCCAGCTCTTGCAGTTGTGCTCGAACGGTCGCAACCTGATGTCGTGCATTTTGGACTTCTGAAACAACAACTTGGAGTTGTTCAACGGTGCTCATGCTCCCTTCGAGTTGTCTTTGGTTGAAGAACCTGCGGATTCAATCGCCTGTAGAATCTCGTCCGCAGCGATTAACCCACGTATCCGTGTGTTCCACATCGCTCGCAAATCCTTGGCGTTGGCTTCGTTCAATCGAAAGGAAAACGTGTTGTCTTCAGAGGATTCACTTTCAGTCTCCGATACGAGTGAATCGCGCATGGCTTGGATATCGGATGCATTCGAGCGAGATATCGTGCAAACAAGTGAAAAGGGCGTTTCCGCCATGATGCTCACTCTTCTTCAGACGTATCTTCTGCAGCCTTGCGCTCAAAATCAAGAGCGGCTTGCTGTGCAATAAATGCCATGTCTGCAGTTGTCGCTCCTTCTACGGATCGTCGGAGGATACGTGAGTTTGCATCACTTGCTCGAGTAAACGGTTCCCAGGCACCACCAGCGAAGGTGTGCCCACATTTTCCGCAGGACCAGATACCAACCGATTGGCGAGTAACCTTGCGATAGTGACAAACCGGACAGGTGTATTTTGCATTTTTCTTTGCAAGTGCGCTTCCAGCATTTCGTCGGACGCTAACACCATATCGTGCACCGAATCGTGCTGTTGCCTTTGCTTTCTGGGTTCGCTTTGCCAATCAGTTCCCCTCCTTTTCTGCTACCATTTTTCTGAGTTCACTGCACTTTTGTTCGGCGACCGCTAGAATCTCGGCAAATTCCTCCGGAGTGAAGACTCCTTTTAGGCCCTTCTGTAGCGAGTGAAGGTGACCTTCATCACCAAGTGTAATGTGAATTCGCTCATCGCCACCAAGTTCTTCTTCTTCGCTCGGGTCGTAGACAAAGCGTCCACCGGCACGCTTGAACGATGCCATAATCGGTGTTCCATTGACCTTGAGGGTATGATCTTCTCCAACATCAAATCGTTCTGCTGGAACGACAGCTGTGCGTAGGGCAGCAATGGCTGCAAGCCCTGCGGCGTCGAAGATGTTGCCGCCATCAGAGAGAACGTGGATATCGATCATGACACCCCAAACCTTCTCTCCGGGTACAATGCATAATTCCCCCATGTCAATGCAACCAGATTCACGAATTCCACGGTCAACGACACGACCGAGTTCGATGGATTCTGGTGAGGGTGGTCCAGGTTCATACTTTCGATGAGCAACAGGACGGAGTTCTGCTCCACACATGAGTGAACCCTGTGCTGGTCGATCAGGCCATGGTGTACGAATTTCGAACTTGACGCCAGCATAGATGATGGTGTCGCCCCAAACGACCTTGGCAGATCCTTCTGCGTTGTAGAGACAGTCGACCTCAAGGTGAACATCACGGCCGTCAAATTGTCCACGACCGTCGATTCGCTGACCGTCTGCTGCGAGACGGTTCAGCTCTTGCCGCAAAAGAGAAGGTACCAATTCAACCATCAGGCTTCACCTCCTTCGTAGCGACGCTTGAGAGCATCCACCATGATTTCGTGAATTTCCTTGGCAGCCTTGTGGTTGTATTCCATCGCCAAGTTGTACTCTTCAACAGAAAGATCGCCATCCATCTGAAGGAAAGCAATCTCTCCTGTGTTCGGTAGAATCCCGACTGGAAGGTCAGCTTGTCCGTAGTTGTCTTCTGCTTTGTCGAGATCGAGAACAACTGTGTCTTCGATTTTTCCTGAGGCTACGCCAACAATCATGTCACGCATTGGAATTCCAGCGTCGGCAAGTGCAACGGATGCTGCGGTGATACCCGCACATCGTGTTCCTGCCTCGGCCGCTAGAATCTCAATTTCTACACGGATCTTAGAACGAGGGTATCGCTCAACAAGGACGACGGATTCGAGGGATTCTGCAGTAACCTTGGATATTTCTCGACTCCGACGATTGAAACCTGGTCGGATACGGTCACCCGTTGAAAACGGTGCCATGTTGTAGCGTACGTCGATGACAGCACGGTCTTGTCGCTGAATCTTTCGTGGGTGTGCTTCCATTGGGCCATAGACTGCAGCAACGGCTACGTTGAGTCCATGCGTCACCATTGCTGAACCATCTGCAGCAGGTAAAACACCTGCCTCAATCGTTACCGGTCGCATCTCATCAATCGCTCGACCATCCAGTCGTTTTCCATCTTCTCGTAGTAATTTTACGTCTCCATATCCACCCATCAGTGTTCACCTCGTTCGTTTTCTAGTGCTTTGACAGCACTTTCGAATGTATTTTTATGCCCTTCTTCATTGAGCGTTTGAATCAGTTCTCGCGCAACTCGCATGTCGTCACTGCTTCCATGCACCCAAACACGACCATTGTCACCGACAATAATTCTGCAGTCGGTAACGTCTCGAATTCGACTCACCATGGAATTGTTGTCACCACGGAGTGTGTCAATGAGGTTGACAGGGATTGACAGAACTGCACCTTCGTTCAATCGTCGAAGGCCAACACCTTTCATGGTCAAGACCATGTTGTGCGTTTCGTCGACTTCCTGAATGCGGGCAAGCGCTGCATCTCCGATTCCGAGGTGCTTGCGTGTTGAACCGAATTCAACCTTCCAGGGAGCCAATGACATTGGAAGAAGTGCTTGGAAGGGTCCGTTGACGTCGAAAAACCACAGATTGTTTCGAACTTCAGCCACGAATCCAATGATAAGATCTCCAGACCGGGGCATGTAGGCGCTGTTTATTGGTGAAACAGAAACGACATTGTTTTGTTCATGAAGCCAACCGACTCGGGTGGCGATAAATTCGTTGTTTTCGGCAATCATACCGGACCCTGCTCGCTTCCCGGACGATGGTCCTACGACCATTCCCGGGGTCACGAGGCGCTGCTCGGCGCCAACTTGACCTTTGGACATACTTTTCTCTCCGAACCGCCCACTCGACATCCCATGATAAAGGACACCCTTTTATCAGGAGGATAATTCTTTGACTTCAGCGTCATTTGCACGCTTGAGAACCTGACCGATAATATCGCCCTTCATTCCGGCCGGTATCTCAACAACACAAGCCCAGTCTCCGTTCTCCAACCATCCCTCTTTCTGCTGATAACTCCGTAAAAGTTGACTGACCGAACCGTAAGCTTTGCCAGGTATTCGGAACGCTAGCCGGAGTGATTCGAAACTGAGTGGGATCAAGGGTTTCAGTATTGCGATGGCATCGCTGACTTGTTGTTCAAGTCTTTTGAAAGGATCGACTGAATACTTTGATTCCTCCAGTGCAAGTTCAATCCTCGTGCGTGGATGTGGAGACTTAGTTCTTGGATCAATGGCCTGACTGTGAATATGGTGAATGATTTGTTGACGAATGTTTTCAACGCGGGCTTTGCGTTGAGCCGTTGTTAATTGAATGGAACCTTTCTCCAGTATTATGTTGAGAATCGTTGTTACATCCAAGGTCTGAAATGCATTCATCAATGCATCCTCCGTTGGTCGTTCTCCTGCTCTGGCATCATGGAAAATTTCGTCCATAGCCATGAATTCGTCCAAATCAATGCTTGAGGAACCGTCTCTCCATTCTTCGACTAGGTCAGGATCGACGAGAGCTTCATAGCGCTTACCGCCCTTTTCAAGTCGTGCAAGCACGGCGTTATCGAGACTGACCATGTGGTCACCTCAGCGTTGCGAGTCAAAGAACTTGATTGTTCAGTCTTCAAGAGGCTTGAGACGATCAAGTTGCTTGTTCACTTCTCCACGATCAAGGATGCGGTAACCATTGCCATCGACAACGACGACTTCAACTGCATCTCTGTTCAGTTCGGTATCGTTCGCAGAGCGAAGCGCTTCAAGACCCATTTTCATTGCTGCATTGAGGGTCATGCCGTTTTTCCAATTCTTTTCAAAGTATTCGATGACGGTGTTTCGGTTGCTACCGATAGCACCTGCATGATAGGATTGGTATGCGCCGGACGGGTCTGTCTCGTAGAGGTGAATTCCCTCATCATCAACGCCACCGATCAGCAGGGCTGTACCAAACGGTCGAGAACCACCGTATTGGGTGAACGATTGCTTAAAGTCGCATATTTTCTTGACGAGAACATCGACTGGCACTGTGTCTGCATACGTGATTCTGTTGATTTGCGACTCGACACGAGCTCGAGCGACGAGTTGCCTTGCGTCTGCAACCAAACCAGAAGTCGCAACACCAACATGCTCATCGATTTTGAACATCTTTTCAATGGATTCTGGAATGATTAGTCGAGAGGCGATTCGCTTGTCGCAGACGAGTACAACGCCTTCCTTGAACTTCAAGCCAGCTGTTGTTGTACCACGCTTGACAGACTCACGGGCGTATTCAACTTGGAACAAACGTCCGTCTGGGCTAAATGTTGTAATTCCATGATCGTATCCTCTTCCACTCGGTTGCATTTATCTCACCAATTCCTTCTCGTCTTCGACGCTTTATGAGGGTGATGATTCACCACTCTATCCTAGCGACATGAAGGACCCATTTGAACACTTGGCTTGTTTTCCCTTAATCTCATGAAGTTGAAGTTCATGGCTCATTCATGCGAATCGCCGTTCTTAGCTCAGGTGGAAAAGATTCCTCGGCTGCATGGTGGTGGGCGATGTGTCGTGGGTGGGAGGTTGTCGCTGTGGTAACCGTTGATGTTCAGGATGGTGATTCACATATGTTTCAGGTACCATCAACGCAATGGGTTCAGAAACAGGCTGAACTGGCGGAGTTGCCTTGGATCGATGTCCCCGCATTTGGTTCTGTTGAGGATGAAATTGGAGCACTTGAATCATCCTTGGCACAACTCGAAATTGACGCACTTGTGAGTGGAGCCCTGCGCTCAGATTTTCAGAAACAACGATTGGAATGCATGTGCCAACGGCTTGGAATCCATTCGTACTCGCCCTTATGGCATCAAACACCAATCAATCATCTAGAGGGTATGATTGAGGCTGGATTCAGAATCATGATTACTTCCGTTTCTTGCGAAGGTCTTGATCACAACTGGCTCGGTCGTGTACTCGATAAGAAATCCCTCAAGGAGCTCCAAGAACTCTCAACGAAACATCGATTCAACGTCGATGGAGAAGGTGGTGAGTACGAGACGTTTGTTCTGGGCGGTCCGATTTGGTCTCGCTCCCTGGAGGTAGAAGGTGAGGAGCAGCATTCGGCCACCAGAGGTGTCTTCACAATTCATTCAGTGGTTTGAATCGCAGCACGGGCGAGCGCAACAGCCTCATCAACAATTTCTCCCGATACGCCAATATGATTGCTTGGTTCGAACATTGCTTCCAATTCTTCAGCGCTAAAAGCTGCTGAAATCGCCGGCGTTCGACTGCACACATCAATCAGTTCCTCTTTGTTCGCTACAGCGGTAAAGGATGCTTCGCGAAGAATTTCGTGTGCCTCGTCTCTTGGAACACCTCGATCAACGAGGTCAATCATGACTTTCTCAGCCATGACCAAACCCCGTTGCGATCGGATGTTTTCGATGCATCGCTCTGCATCGACCCACATATTGGTCAACACTTGACGGGTTTTCTTGATAACATCTTCGCATAAGGCGCTTGCATGTGAGAGAGTAAAGCGCTCACTGCTTGAATTGGCGAGATCTCTCTCGTGCCAGAGAAGTGCATTTTCGTACGTCGGGATGATGAATGAACGAACAATTCTTGCGAGACCGGATGCGTTTTCGGATTTAATCGGGTTCTTTTTGTGAGCCATTGTTGAAGATCCAACCTGTTTCTTTACGTCAAATCCTTCGCCAGCTTCTGCGATTTCTGACCGTTGTAAATTGCGAATCTCTTGAAGGATTTTTTCGCACGTTGTGGCAAGGTTTGCCTGCCATGATATGTACTCGATGTATCGGTCTCGCCCAACGACTTGTGTGGTAGCAAGCGGAACGCCGAGACCAAGGTGAGTGAGAATAAGCCGCTGCAATTCTCGGGCATTCTCTCCTTGTGCCGCACCTGTTCCTACTGCACCAAGGAATTTCCCAACAGCGATTCGCGGTGCAGCCTCATCCAGTCGTATGAGTTGTCTTCGCATTTCATCGAGCCAAACCGCTGCCTTGAGTCCAAAGGTGATTGGGACGGCTGCTTGCCCATGGGTTCGTCCGAGCATGACGGTATCACGTTCACGTTCCGCCACATCTGCACAAACCCCGATCAGAAGACAGAGTTGTTCTCGTAGCATGACGATGCTGTCACGAAGTTGCAAGGCGACAGCAGTGTCAACGATGTCATTTGATGTTGCACCAAGATGAATGCACCAACCAGCCTCTCCAGCAGCCTCAGCCATGGCTTTCGTTAATGCCATGATATCGTGACGAGTTTCAGCTTCGATTTCAGACACACGTTCCTTGCGAACCGACTCAGGGTTTGCGATAGCAGCGACTGCGTTGTAATCATCCTCTGAGACTCTGCCGAGTTGCCAGTGCGCCCAAATTAATGCACGCTCGACTTCCAATTGACGTTCATGACGACCTGATTCAGACCAAATGTGTTTGAAATCTTGAGAGCCATATCGGTAATCAAGTGGACAGAACGCCATGTTAAATGGTCAAGAAGAGGCTTCATGAACCTTGCTCATTGGCATTCGCCTTCATTTCATCACGAGATTCCTCATCGGTTGTCATGGCGTAACGCACGAGAATCATTGCAAATACAGTGGATGCAAAGAAAACAACGCCAACATAGATTGACAAATTGTACCACAACATCGCAACCCCAATCAAGGACATGTAGGCGAACATTTGACAAATGTTGGATGCGGTTTGCAACTTCTTAACCATGTGATGGCTCAGTTTTCCGTTGTTCTCCAGAAGAAATGTATAGATGAGGAAGTAAATGGCTTGGAAAGGAAGGGTCGCTGCGATGATTGTCAATGCGACCTCACGAATCTGTGTTGGATTCGATTCCTGTTCCATTCCTTGGAAGAGCATGACAGCGGTATTTGTTCCAAGCAATGCAGCCATGATTGTCCAGCGTTTATCCTGGGAGGAGGTGCGGCTCTCGACGTTGACTGAATCCTCACTCATGATTCACAGTTCGAAGGAGTGGGTTTCAATATATCGCTGTTTGAATGGTTTGAAGCCCATATTTTCATGAAAACCTTTGAAGCGCACCCAAGAGTTTGATTGCTGCACCGGTAATGGTTGCAACAACAAACAACAGTATCATCATTCCAATCGGGCCATACTGATTAGAGTCGTTGATTGCCGTTGCGAACAGGCCATCACGTGAGATGGCCTGTGAGAAACTGTTTGCTTCTTCGTATGGAGGAGGGTCTCTGCGTGGTATTCGCTCACCCTCTCGAACCTCTCCGCTCATGGCATCACGACAAGGAGAGAGGTCATGAGCATTTTGCATGAGCGGAATCAAATCATAGAACTCAATCGGTTGTCTATGGCGGAGCGTTGGTCGTTTGATTTAACCGGAAAACGTATCCATCTCTCAGTCGATGGGGGTTGTGGAGGAACAACCTTTGGACTCCATTGTGCTGTTGATTGCATACAATCGGGAGGCCGTGTTCTGTGGGCTTCGCCAGAAATGCCGAATGCAACTCGCTTTTCTCAGCTCTTTGCATCGCTCAACATTGTTGAATCGAGCCGGTTTCATGCGCTTAATCTCATCGGTGCAATGGATCGATGCGTTGATGCTGTTGTGGAAGCCGAGCAGAGTCTTCCAAGAGTAAGTTTGGTCGTTCTCGATGACTGGTGCTCACCAACCGGTCGAATTGAAAAGGACCACATGAAAGCAGTCTTGGACCTAGCAAAACGGATGAACACAAAAACAACGCTCCTCTTAATTTCAAAGTCTGGTACGGATGTGACAGGCTCAAATGAACTGTATCGCTCACGCTCGAAGTCAGAATTTGAAAACAATGATTTTGAGATATGGGGCTTGGTCGAAGGCCAGCGAAGCATCGTACACCTCGACAAAAACGGCGATGTTGATGATGTGCGAATTCAAGAATCAGGCTTCGTAATCGTCTGAATCTTCGCCGAGTAACTTTGCCATCTCTTCCAACGCCTCTTCATCAGGTTCATCAAATCGTTGAGGGTGGCGGGCACCACCTTCGAGTTGGTCTTCTCCCGCCACCTTGGGAGCGTGATTCTTCAACATCTCCTCTCGATTTTTACGAGCACGCAATGCAACAAAAATCATCATGCCCAGAAAGGCCAGAACAAGAACAATCGTCGTGATGTTCCTTGTGGTTTCGTCTGCCATGGTTGTACCTCCATGCGGGTGCTAAAGATTGTTTTGCCATTCTTGAGATTCATCCAGAGGCTTTGCGAGATGCCTACGAGAAGATGGAGGTGGCTGAATCCATCGATTCATCGGCAACGTACGCTGTGTTTCCTCCCAAGCATCTTTGACTTTCAGCCCACATTTTTTGCAGCGTAATCCTTGATTTTTCCCCATCGAAGTCAGGGCTTTATCGCATGTAGGACACAACGGACGTCTACGTTTTGGTACAAGGTGTCTGATTTGCAAAAACTCGACGTGAATCGATTCATCAGGTGCTCGCATCCCTTTGCATTGAATGATGTCACCCGGTTGCAACCGTTGACATGTCGTAGAGATTTCTCCAGTTTCTTTGAAGGCCAAAAATCGATCTTCGCTTGAATGCAACAATGTATGTCCACCTTTGAGAATTTCAATTTCTTCAATTCTTGCTTCCATAGCGGTATCCAAATGATCGTTTGTTGCTTGATTGGTTTCGAACACCATACATCCTGCAACTGGCTCTGTACCTGCTCCGGTGATCAATCGCTGGAGCGCTTCTTCTGCGGCTTGCTTGTTCCAAGCTCGAACACCAAACAGCACCGGTGATTTCCCTCTTGGGGCCACCATTGAGGAGCCCGATCGTTGATCCCTGCATAGAAATGTTCCATCCATCTCATCGATGAATTTGATTGCTTCCTTGTCCAATCTCCTCTCACCATTGTTCTCAGAGACCCTCCAAGCAATGGCTTCGTAGGTTGAACGTTTTGCAGGCCAGTGCACTGCTAAAGTTGCGCCGATTTTCCCATGGCCTCCCCACGATTTTGTAGCAGCCGGCAAATCTTTTTCATAAATTTCAGTTGTTAAGCCCTTTCTATAGAATTCTGCGTCGGGCTTAACATCCTCAAACCATACCATCCCAGGATCGGAGGGATACTGTGGGCGTTCGCTATGTTCACTAGGCTGGACCTCGCCTTTGAGTGGTAGAATGCATCGCATCCAAAAGTCGTTCAGGAATTTCAACAATGCTGTTGTGTTTTCTGTTTTCAGTTCTGCAGCAACGGCTGCATTGCCACGTGTTCGTTGCTGAGCAAATGGCCACAATCGGACCAGCCGTGTATGAAGAACTTCTACGTGCTCTGGAAGTTGCTCAAGCAACTGAAAGAAGACCTCCGTGGTGCAACCACCTTGAAGCGAATCCGTATCGTCCAAACCCAACCAACCGATGTTACCACCTCATCGGATCGTAGAAATCCCCAGAATCCTTCGAATCGAGTACTCGATCAATGACTTGCGGCAAGCCGTGACGGGCAGACACCTCGAAGGTTCGAGCACCAACAGCCCAACCCGCACCCATATCCGACTTACGGTCACCAACCATTGCGTCAAGTGGATGCCAAAAATCAGGCTTTTCTCCTGCCCAATTGATTGGACGATTGGGTTGTCGATCATCACGAAGGAGATTGTGTCCTTTGACCAGCATACCAGGCCATGGTTTTCGACATCCACAACGGTCTCGATTCCTATGAGGGCATGTTAGAATAAGATCGATTACAGCATTCGAATCCTCCGCAAGAAGTTGCCTCCGAAGCTCATCATGGATGGAATGAAGTCGTTCAACATTCCACAAACCTCGCATAATGGGTGATTGGTTGGTCACGACACAAATCGCATACCCTTTTTCTCGAAGCTGAGCAATGGCCTTTCCACTTCCTGGAATAATGGATAATTCAGTGGGATGGTTGACGTATCCGTTCCTACCGAAGTTGAGAACTCCATCACGATCGATGAATGCAATCGGTCCATTTGCTGAACCAAAACCATCCACGATGGGTCCTTCCATGAACAGTGGACATTGAACGGGTTGTTGGACTTAATGGGCAAACGTTTCTATGAGGTAGTGTTCTAGCGACGTCATGTTCCTTTCCAAAGAAGTGGCCACTGTGGCCGGTGCTCTTGGTATGGTTCTCCTTGCAATCTCTTGGCATAAACGTCGCAATGAAGGCGTTTCCCGGCTTGCGCAAGTTGGTTGGATTCTGGTCGGATTTTACTTCTTCAACGATTCAAGATACTATTTCGAAATTAATGATTTGGTTCTAACAATTATGACTGCGCTTGCCCTACCAATTGCCGTAGCATTGGTAATCGCTGAGGCACGCTCGCTAACTGAACGTGATCGAGCGGCATTGAATTGGGCACGTGGATGTGTCGCATACGCAGGAGGGCCTTACCTCCTCGTTGCTCACATTCCATGGCTCTCGGTGCTTGCAATCTGGTTTGTTGCATCGCAGGTCGCAATGTTTCTATCGTTTACTGGTACTGCTGATATCAAACTCGGTAACACGTATGTCAACACAGATGAGGGGAGTTATCTCTGGGAGGAATGGGATGGAAACAAGTGGTTCATGACCGACGGGTTCGCTGAGCACCCGTTCCAAACTGAGTTGATAATGGCTGACGGTGGGTTCATTGGAATCAATTTCGTCCTTGCCTGTACTGCTCTCCAATCAATGATCGTGTTCGTTGGGGCAATCTCGGTTTTGGATGTCGAACGAAAGCGACGCATCCGTGCACTTCTATTCACNGTCCCAATTATTCACATCCTCAACCTGTTTCGCAATGCTGGACTTATCTGGATGCATCGTTCGTACGAGGGGTGGGAGTACCTCGGGCTCAGTATGTTTGAATTTGGGCACTCGTACGCCTCTCGTGTCGTATCCTTGTTTGCAATGTTTATCATGGCGATTGCAATGTTTGAATTGCTTCCAGAATTGCATCGTCATATCCTTCGATTGCTCGAATCTGCTGGATTGAGAAAGAAAAGGCAGAGAACTAATCCTTGATCCAAGGTGTATCTGGTTCATCTCTGTGCCATAGATTACCGCTCTTCGGTGGATATTCTATNCGCTCTCTTCCACCGCCATCCATCATTCCCATCAGACTGCTTGAAGGGGCATCGAACTCGGNTTGAGCAGTTACCGCTTGTTCAATGNNGGCTTGACCGAAATCATAGACAGGTTGTGCNGGCGNTTCATNNACNGTAGATTCNGNNGNGATGNNNTCNANTTGTGGAGCNTCAGGTAATTCNGNNGTCGTTGTGAATTGGTCGTTCATACCNAACATCTGCTCTGAAAAGGCATCAGCTTTGTTCCACTCNTCNTCCATGCGNTGGTTTGCATTACCGCCTCCACCACGAAGGAACAGGACAAGCAATCCAATCAAGACGATGAGTACTGCTCCACCAGCACCATAGATGACATCGTTGGCAACGCTCGGAGCAAAATCCGCATTGTCCCCAATTCCATCACCATCGCCATCCACCTGCTCGTCTGGATCATTGGGGAACTGGTCGTCTTTGTCAGGGACTCCGTCCCCGTCACTGTCAAACGGATTGTATGTCGTAATGCAGGTTGGTATTGCTTTTTCAATTTCAAATTCGGAAATGAAGGAATCCTTGTTCAAATCCAACGATTTCACATCGATGTCATTTTTGAACTCAAGCGTGGAAATGAACTCGACCGATGTCGTCTCTGGAAGTTGATACATCAAGGAAGTCAGTTCGTTCTCACAATTGCAAACGTGAGCAACGACTTCGGTATATTCAATGAACCCATCCTCGGTCGAATCGATTTGATCGAATGTTATTTCCTCAGGGGGATCTGATCGACGGAATTCATCACCGTTGAGCAAACCATCTCCGTTGATGTCTGCTCCTCCAAAGAACTCATCCAAGCCATCATCGCATGAAAAAATATCTTGGGGTTCTGGTTCTGGTTCAGGGCCGGGCTCAGGTCGTGAATTTTCAGTCCATGAGGCAACAATTGACACGTCAGAAAAATCCTCTTCAGCGATGAGGATTATGTCGAATCGTCCTGCAGCGGGTGAATAAATGTAGAGTGATTGTTCGGTTCCTTCTCCATACGAGTCGAATTCCTCATCAAAGAAATCTTCTTCAAAGAATTCCTTTTCATCAAATTCTTCGAAACCAAAGAAGTCACCGTAATCCACTTCTCCATCAGCAGTAATGGAGAGACTTCCTTCGCCTCCGTAGGTATCGATGGTAAGCTCATCTGACCGAGATTCTAGATTAACGTAGAAAAACAATCTTTCACCCGCAGGCGCACTGAGGCCATCAATGTCCTCATCATTGAACAGTTCAATCGGCGTCCCATCGTACTCCCAGACGTAGAGGTCTTCGAAGGAAGCCGTTATGGATACACCACTAAACACGCTCTCTGAATCGAGAAGGATGTACCATGTCCCNGGTGTTGGATTGTTGAAACCAATCTTGTCGCCCGCACCCGGTGCACCCGAGTGGTAATCGGATTCACTTGCGGTTGGCGTCGTCTCAAATCGAGTGTGCAANGTTGCCTCACCAAACCCACCATCGAGGTCGATTTCGAGGCGTTCAGTCCCGGTTGGTACCTCGATGAAGAAATACTGATCAAGGCCATTGTACCCACTCATTGGGCCGTAAGCAATGCCAGGTTGCAGTTCAATTGCTGTCGATGGATCAGCATTGGCTGGTGCGTAGGTAAATTCNGCNACGATTGTAAANTCAGTNACTTTTCGATANGAGAACGCNGTGATGTANTANATTCCAGGCTCAACATCAAACATGTTGACCTCTTCGGCGTTTCCGTTCTGAGTGGACCAAACAACGCTGCTCTGCACCTCGGGATCTTCAAACATAAAATCCTCAAAGATTTCTCCGTAGTAGTAATAGTTGGGATCGACGGGCCCACCNGCAGACATTATCAAATCGACATTGCCTTTTCCACCATAGGTTTCAACCTTGAGCTCAGTGAGAGAATCTGTTACATTGACGTAGTAGTAATTCATTTCTGCATTGTAATTGTCTCTGTCAGCATCCAAGGATTGCGACGTAATGGCAACGCCGTTGTAAAGTTCCGTCATTTCATCGAGGCTTGGTGGTTCTTCCGCAGCTTCCCAACTCGCTTGTATTTCGAATTCATCGAGGTCNANTTTCGCTACGACAGAGAACCACAAGATTTCAGCACTTGGCCAAGACCAAGAATTCCACACTGATCCATAATAACCCGTCAACTGTTCATCGTAATCCCACGGGGCTGGGATTCTATCGTAACCGACGTAGACATCAAACCCAAGATCTTCTTCATAGCCATAATCCCACTCTTCGTAGTATTCTTCAGACCATCCCCATGCATAGAAGTCTGCCATGAATGTGTATTCATCAAGTTCTGCATAGAACAGCATTGTATCGCTTTGTTGAACATCCTCGATGAGGATGTATTCGTCGTTTTCCAATTCAACGGCCTGAGCAACGATTGAACCATCAGGCATAACCCAGTCTGCACCATGAATTTCCCCAACCCTTTCATCGAAATCATCGTTGAGTGCGTCACCTGTGTCAGCACCTTCTCCTTCCCAAAACGTCCAGTGACTTACAGGCTCCCACATACCATTTTCCCTGAAGGATACGGTGACATCATCGATGATCCCTTCAAAATGATAGCAGTCGCAGCCCGCACCCATGCGTGCGATGAACAGCTCATCGCAGGAATCGCCAGAGGCATAGCAATCGTTTGAGCCAAAATCTCCGAGTGGAATCTTCGCATCCTCAGCAGAGATGTTTCCTGCAGGAACGCCGTCGATGGTAAAGAATCCGCCAACACCTTCGAGAATCTCGACGCCGACAGTGTACCATGTGTCTTCATCGATGCTCACATTTGAGGTTGGATGCTTGGAGAGGCTGTACTCAGAAGCGTAGCCGATTGCACCGCTCGAAAGATACATTCCCCATCCGTAGTCTCCTTTCATGGTTATGAAACGGATTCCATCGGTACTACTGGCCTTTATTGTGGCCTCAATACGCAAGGATTCGCTAGCGAGCAAACCATCGTCGTGATCGATGATAATGTGATCACCTAAGCCATCGAACCTCAGAGAGAAATCTGCACCGGGACCTACTTCGACAACGCCATAGACTGGGAAGTACTCAGGATTGTTTTCCAAATCGTTCCATGTTTGCGGCATGATGTTGCCCATGTTCGTCGAGGCGATGTGAACGTAGTCGGAATCATCGCCTCCTGTTGGCTGATCGACGCCCCAATTCCTGTACAAAAATGGAGTGCCATCGTGCCAGCGATAGATGCCTTCATCCTGCACATCGTTCAAGCCAATCCACAAATGACGGCTTTGGTTCTCAAAGCTTGCAAAGGTGTCGAACACCCAAGTGTTTTCTTCAACGTCATCGATGGTCGTCAAGTAACCATTGAGCGACCTTGCAGTAAACGCAGCATCTTCCCATGAAGACGCAGAAAGGAGGTGGTACGTTTTGTTGTTGTCNGGGTTAACAGCAGTATGCAGGACCTCGATTTCATCAAGGCTACTTGATTGTGCTTGTGAACTTGCAACCAAACATGTTGATGCGAGCATCATCAGAATCAGTGTTGTGGCGACCATTGGCGAACCTTTGGACATGGTTATGACATCGAATGGACGTTCTTAACTCCATTGCATGCCTTTCTCAGACACTATATATCCAGAATTCAATTCTATTGAATTTTCTTACCGCCTATGCGCAGTTCAGTATGGAGCGGCATTTGGTGTTCCCATGCGAATTCCTTCACAACTCGCCATCCTTTTTCGCTACCCTCATAATCGGTTACGTCGATGGTTTTGTTCCGTGTGTTTGCCTTGAACGCTGCAACAGGTTCAGCATTCTTGAATACCAAATAAGCGCTTCCAAAACCGAACCGCTCCTTGAGGACATCGCCAAAGTATGGAGCGATTGGATCGGTTGGAGGAAGAACAAAATCACGGATAGGATTAATCGATTTCGCAGTCTCAAGCAACTCTTTTCGTCCCCAACACACCTGGTGGAGATTTTCAATAAGGAATCCCTTGACAAGCGTGCCGTCCTCCTCAAATTCATTGAGAACAGCCTTCAACTCCTCTGGCTTGAACGGTGTACCGGAAAGTCGTAACAATTGCTTGATGGTAATGACTGGATAATCACTCACCAAATTTCGTAGATATTCTCTGCGTAAGTGGACAGGGTCTTGATCTGTTCTCGGATGAACCGCCCTGAATCCACCACGGAAATCTTCGACAATATGGCCTGTTCGAATGAGTGGCTGAACCAGTTTTCTAAACTCAGATTGCGTCAGCGCATGTCGCTCTTTGAAAATATTGGGATCTGTTTGGGAACTAAAGAACTCGATGATATCAACCAAATCGTCTTCTGGAGGAATCCCTCGTATCGTTAACAACGTCTCAAAATATTCGTATGGCGCCCATACCTGATGTCCACGCATGTTGACGCCTTTGTGCAATCGATTTGCACTTGCCATTGATTTTAGATTGGTTCGGAACACTTCGCAACGTCCACGCAAGGCAAAATCATCACGTATTTCCTTAATTTTTCGGAGTGCTAAGGTTTCGTTTTCATGACGTGTTTCTTGATGCAAGTGATGCTGATGGAACAATGCNCGCTCAGCAATTTCACGCGGCTGTGGATCAACAACTCCACCACGAATCATGCGTTCGCCTACTTGCTTGAACCCTATTCTCTCCAAGCCTACGCGCATCGGGGTACTAAGTTCGGAAATAGGCTCACTGTTGACATTCGTAAGTACAGCAACATCAACCAGTTGATCGGCGTGATTTTCGAGTAGGACCAAAAACGCATCACAAAACTCCTCAAAGTAGGCTGTCGGGACATGCATGTCTTTGATTTCGAGATAATCATTAACCCGGAACATGAGTACTTTTCCTACTGGGTCTACGCCTTTGAATACAGGAAGATACCACCCACGGTCCAAAGCTGAGCGAACCTCCCAGATGAATCGGGATACGTAGGGGTCAGATTGTGTAAGAATCCGGATTGTACGATCTTCCCTCCGTGGTACTCGCAGCATCTCGACTTCGGCTGGAGTGCAGTAGAAGTCCTCTGTATCAGGGACGAGTGCTGTAACCTTTGAAATCCGTCCACTCGTTTCGAGATTATGGAGTGCCACGAGCAGATCTTCGTAATTTCTGGAAACATAAAACCGTAGTGTGCTCGCCTTTACTGGCCCCATTCGGCGGACAACCTCTTCGATTGCATCCTCGAAATCCATCGGCTCGTAGACACCGTGAACCTTGTGGAACAAGGAGAGTCTTCGCCTGCGACCAACCACTTCCTCAAACTGTTTTACGAACAACATTTGTCGGTCCAAGTTGGATATTGCATTTTTCACATCGCGCTCGAGCTGTCGATGTTCTTCTCCTTTCGGGAAGTCTTGTACCAACTCTTGGCGCGTGATGTTTTCATCGGTGTGAAGTTTGCTCAAAACCTCCTCTTCCATTGCACCTATCCACGGTTCTGGTTTGAGGCCGAGAAGCATCGGAATGTTGTTTTTGGTCGTGTAGCCCATCCGGTTGTGGAGCAATCGCCCGCTAACGACATCAGAATCCAGTTGCAAATCTTTCCAGTCCTTGAATCGGAAGTCCTCAATTCTGTACAGCAATTCTTGTTGCTTTTGGACAAGAACATGCTCATTGAATGCTTCGAAGACATCTGCGTATTTTTTGAACGATTTGTCCAACACGAGATTTTGAATCCAACGGTATTCTACGATCTCTTCTTCGCCACCTGTGATACGATGCTCATCGACTTTGAGAATAAGTTCCGCATCATCGGTTTGGGTAAAGAAACCAACGCTGATGACGTTGCGTGTCTCCAATTCATGGACGATTCGATCGACAGATTTCTCAGAAAACGGCAATCGTTGGTGCAAAATTTCGGTGGTTTTCGGACCCTCGGAACCAAGCAATTCAAGAATTTTTACTCGAAGGGCCTCATGCGGGTCACCGACNGGTATTGTTTTCCATTTTGTTGGAGTAGTGCCGTCAAATTCAGTNGCGATTTCAAAGGACATATCCTTCGTATCGTAATCTCTCAAATCGACGATTGAACTTGAGTCGCTGGTCGCTAAGCAGGCCAATGTACCGTGAATTTCTGCCATGAATGGATTGAACCATTTTCCATCAATCTCTGCTTCGCCNGTTCCNTTNANNTTGGTTATTTTTCCGCTNTGNCAGAGTTCTTCAACCCATGACCGAATAACCTCNAATTCNATTCCATCAAGTTTCTCTCGATAGAGTGGATTGTTGAATTNACGATCCAGTCCTCCACCATGTTGCATCAATTCGAAGAGGGATTCAGGTGACGTTGGAACCGGTGCTTTGTCGCTGTANTACTTGTGCANNTGCTCTGAGGTCATTTCNGTAGCAAGGCTACGTGTACCCATCAATCTGCGGAGNACCTCAGGATCGATGTCCTTGACNAGGAATGCTCTCGTCTTCATCGACATCANATCTTCAAATGCCGACATGTAGAGGCTCATTCCGAGCCTNGATGGAATGGTCACCTTGGTGTGAACGATGCGTGCATCACCNTCGATGCAGGATTCNANGAACTGATTTAATCCAAAGACATCGATATCGCCAAACANAACCTCATTTTTGGCTTCCCTCATNAGCANNGAACCTTCCATNGTACGATGNCGAGTNAGGAGGGCNTCTGCTTTCTGTTGNAATTGTTGAGGACTAATCTCTTCNGANCCCACACGNTTCGGAATNATCATCGAACGACCTGCNACNTCACGNAATCGTTTCGCAAAAATCTGNGTGTTGATGATGTAACGNTCGATGACTTCGATGTGGTTGTTGGANCGAAANGCATCGTAAAGTTGAGCCGGGTCAACTTCCTGTGCGGTTCGGATAAGAAGCCCGTTCTCATCAAAGGAGAGTTCGATGACACTTACACCAGACGATTCTGCAGTTCCTGCCATGAAATATCCCAGCGCAGTGTTGAATGCTCGTCCACGGCACGTTGTAATGAGATAGGCAGGGTGACCTGTCCCAATGACTTGCTCTATGAGGATTCGATTGGGCTCTGGAACTTGAAATGAATCGATTGTATGCTCTTCCAAATGTCGGGCGATTGCATTTGCAACAGAATTTGAGAGCCCATATGCCTCTCGCAATACCAAGCGTGGATCCTGCTCTCTGCGCAGTGATATCATGCAGTGTTTGATGAGGCTCAACAGTGATGAAGACAACTCGCGACTTCGAGAACGAGCCTCACCTGACCATGATGGCACAGTTGGTCTGTAACCCGTTACACTCGATACATTTACGCGAGTTCCTTGGATGTTTGTGACACGATAAGTCGAACCACCGAGCAAGATGACATCGCCTCCGCGAAGATTCGAAACGAAGGACCCTGAAAGTTGTCCAAGAATTGATCCCTCCGCATTGAACACAAGGTAGGAGTTATCGGGCGCAATGGTTCCAATATTGGTGTAGTAAATCATTCTCGAATAGCCACGTTTACCGTACGTGTTGTCTTCCCAATCAATCCATATTCGACGTTCTTCCTCAAGCATGTCCAAGACTTCAATAAAATCGTCGTATTCGAAGTTGCGATAATTCCAAGCACTTGAAACGATTTCATATGCCTCATCAATATCGATTTCGTTAATGATGACGAGTCCGATGAGGAATTGTGCAACAACGTCCAATGAGTTCTCAGGAAAGTCCAATCGGTCCATCTCTCCTGATTGAATGGCTGCTTGCAATGCTGCGAGCTCAATGAGATCATCAACACTCGATGGAAGAAAACGAGCGCGGGGGATTCCCCCGACGTGGTGACCAGCACGCCCGATCCTTTGCAATGCTGTTGCGATGTCGCCTGGTGACCCTAATTGTATGACCATATCGACAGCTCCTATGTCGATACCCATCTCAAGTGAAGAGGATGTAACGACTGCTCGTAGATGACCGTTTTTCAGTTGCTGTTCAACATTGAGCCGGATTTTTTTGTCCATTGATCCGTGATGACCTGCAACCAGTTCTCCGAGCCCGTACTCTGGTCGCCGCAATCGTTGAACGAGGGTTTCTGTCATTTTTCTTGTGTTGGCAAACACCAACGTCGTTGTGTGAGCAGTAATAAGGTCTGCAATGACATTGATGTTCTCATCTAGGATTTTCAAAACAGGTAGATCACTAAATTTCGGATGTGGAAGCAAGATGTCCAAATCGAGTTCTCTCGATCCCGAAACTTTGGCAATGTGAACCTTTTGACCATCGCCTCTTGATTCACGATCGTCGCTTGCAACCAAATATTCTGCAACCGTTTCCAATGGCTCCATCGTAGCAGATATTCCAATTCTTTGAACTGGGCGCTCGAGAAGCGTGTCGAGGTAAGCTAGAGTTAGAGCGAGATGCACACCTCGCTTGCTTGGAACAAGCGAATGCAATTCGTCAATAATCATGTACTCGACATCACTGATGATCGGCTGGAATTTCATCGAAGTAATCGCAATCGCTAGGCTTTCAGGGGTTGTGATAAGTATGTGCGGCGGATTCCTCAGCATTTTTTGACGTTCGGATTGCGGCGTATCACCCGTTCGTAAACCTACGCGTATTTCCTGAGCCCGGTCGGGTAGGAAACGTTCTGAAATTTCAGACAATGGACCGATGAGGTTTTTTTGGATGTCGTTTGCAAGCGCTTTGATTGGTGAGATGTAAACACAGTGAATTCTTTTTTCGAGTTTCCCATCCAACGCTTTTCGAACCAGTTGATCGATAATCGTGAGGAAAGCTGTCAGCGTCTTACCTGAACCCGTCGGTGAACAAAGCAGCAGATGTCCTCCGTCCATAATTGTCGGAATTGCTAATTTTTGTGGTCGGGTGAAGTCGGGAAATTTTTCCCTAAACCAATTCCGGACTGGTGGACACAATTTGTCCATAAGAGCATCCGTTTCCGTCGGATGTTCGAGATATGTTATCTCAGGCATATTTTTTTCACCAATCTCAGTGTGTTGGAGGCGTGGTGAGATAGATATGAGTGTTTCGTTTTTTCCCTAAGCCCATCCAAGACCTTTTTTGCCCCATCGACGTATCTGCTCTGTCTCAGGATCATCACTTGTGGTCAAGAGTGGTGAGGTGATTGATATTGGCGGCATCAATATCTCATGCAATGCCTTGGTTGGGCATGAACCAATGCATGAAAGGCATCCAACGCACTGCGATGCTATGACGACAACGGGACGCTTCTTGTGTTTACGTTCAGGTGGGTTTGTTGCGAGTGGTAGCAGAGCTTCAAATGGGCAGTGTGGTATGCATAAATCACAACCGGTACAATCCGCATCAGTGATGGCTACCATTGATTGTCCCATGGCATTCCCTGGATGCTTAGGTTTTTGAATCCAAGCCTTTCATCCAGTGGTCAAGTTGAAATGCCATCTCCATCAGCACGGTAGGAGGGGATTTCTTGTCAAAGGATGATGCACGCCTGGAACGGTTGCACGGTATGTTGCGCCAGCGTGGAATTCTCCTGCCAGCGTTTGATTTGTACGGCGGTGCAAAGGGTCTCTATGATTTTGGACCAATCGGTGGCAGACTTCGCTCAAGAATGAACCAAGTTTGGCTTGACCATTGGCTTGCCCTCGGACACCTAACGGAAATCTCCTGTCCCACCGTCACTCCGTACGAAGTTCTTGAAGCAAGTGGGCACGTGGGTGAATTCTCGGATTTTATGACAGTATGCGGTCAATGCAACGAAGCGAGCAGAGCGGATACGCTTTTGGAAAATCACCATCCAAACCCTGACGCACTGAGTAAATCAGAACTTCAATCATTGTTGAAGAAAGTGAATCCTGAATGTCCGAATTGTTCAGCCCAAAACTGGAGCGAAATCAGCGCAGAGAATCTGATGTTTTCAACCACAATCGGCGCGGGTAGTTCAGGTCGGCAAGGATTCATGCGCCCAGAGACTGCACAAGGAATGTTCACCTCATTCCCTGCGTTGTACCGTCACTTCCGAGAACGCCTACCGTTTGGTGCAATGCAGGTTGGAAAGGGTTACAGAAATGAGATTTCCCCTCGACAAGGAATGATTCGACTTCGTGAGTTCAACATGGCTGAACTTGAATATTTTATCGATCCAAATCAGACACCAGAACACGACTTTTCATCTTGGACTGCAATTGAATTTCATCTCGTTGATGGTGATGGAAATGTACACACAATGGCTCTTGACCAGGCAGTAACATCCAATCTCATCCGCCACCCAACCGTTGGATTCTTTATGGGGAGAACCTATGATTTCCTCGTAGGAATAGGTATCGATTCCTCTCGATTGAGGTTCCGTCAACACGCTGCTGATGAAATGGCACACTATGCAAGCGACTGCTGGGATGTTGAGATCGATGGATCATATGGTTGGATTGAATGCGTTGGTATCGCCCATCGCGGCTGCTACGACCTCGAAGCACATGAGAAAGCCACCGGAAAATCACTCCGTGCCCGTCGTGAATTTATTGAACCGAAAATTGTCGAAATCGATGGCTGGACGATCGATGGAGGGGCGGCGGGTCCAGCGTTCCGTTCAGATGCCGGTCAAGTGAAAGCAATTGTCGAATCGTTTGACGCTGAAGCTCAATTCCCTGTTGATGTAACCCTCTCTGATGGTCGTACTCTTACAGTAAAACCAGAGCATGTTAAGCGTGTCCAGAAAACCGTCAAAGAAACAGGTGAATGGTTCATACCCCATGTTGTCGAACCTGCTTTCGGAATTGACCGAATTCTTTGGCATGTTCTGGACCATGCATACGAAGAAACAGAGAAAGGTGGAGAGCCGTACAGGATGCTAAAACTCTCAAACTCCATCGCACCAATTGATGTTGCAATACTCCCCCTCTTTGAGAAAGATGGGATGGACAAATTAGCGTACGAATTGCACCAACGATGCTGCCAAAAGTCAGGCCTTGTTTCCCTATATGACGGCAGCGGTTCTATTGGCAAACGTTACGCTCGAGCAGATGAAGTAGGCATTCCAATGTGTGTGACAATCGATCATCAATCCTTGGAGGATGGTACCATCACTGTTCGGAATCGAGATGACGCCACACAGACACGCCTTTCAATCGATGATTTGCCGTTCTTTTGAGAAAAGAACATCTTCAAGAACCGTCGTGAGTATCGAAATTTATGAGCGGTGCTTCAGATTGGACTGAGCGGCACCGACCAACCTCTGAACATCAACTCGAAGGCAACGATCCCCAACGGCGCAAAATCCGAGAATGGTTGGATGGTTGGGTCAATGGTCAACCGAAAAAGAAAGGAATTCTCTTGATTGGTCCGCCAGGTGTCGGGAAGACCACGGTTGCACGAGCCATTGCCCAGGACATGGGCTGGACTGTAATCGAGCTCAATGCAAGCGATACACGCAATGCTGTAGCCATTCGCAAAGCAGCGACGCAATCCTCTACGCACCGCTCTCTTTTTCATGACCCAACCAAACCTCAACAACGCACACTCATCTTGTTGGACGAAGTCGATCACATCGGCGGTGGATTGCGAGCTGTCAGTGAAGATCGTATCAAGAAAGGGATTGAAGATACCGAATCTGTATCGCTTTCTGGAGATTCCGGAGGAAAGGCCGAATTGTTGAGACTTCTCGAGGCCACAAAACAGCCAGTCATTCTTGCTTGCAATGATGTCATGGGCCTTTGGGGTCGTTCATCATCGAACTGGCGCAACACGAAGGACAGATTCAGTCGTCATTTGATAACCATAACGTTTGACAGAGTATCAGACGAAGCACTGAGACGCATTGCGCGACGGGTTCTGCGCCAAGAATCGATTGATTATACAAACGAAGCCATCGATGCATTGATCAAAGGAAACCACGGTGATCTACGAGCGTTGGTCCGGGATCTGCAAGTACTTTCCTCAGGAGGTCTTCAAAAATTGGAGTCGGATATGGTGCTTCAACATCTTGAGGCTGGCGTTCGTGATATGACCACAGAGGTCTTCCCAGGTATGGAATCCCTTTACAGGTCCAAGCTCGCTAAAGATGCAGTTTCAACGGGACGTAGCATCGATAAGCAACCATCTGATTTGATGAACTGGGTTCACTGGAACAATGCTTCTCTGTTCGAATCGGCAGCCATGCAGAGGGGTTCAGATGCTTTGGTTCTCGCTGATCGCTCAGTTGAGAGCAGATACCGTGACCTTGCACATCATTCGTCATATTGGACGCTTCACTTGGCTTCATTGTCTGCCAGTGTTGCAAATGGAAAAGAACTACCAAATCGTATTTATCCAAGTTATCCAAATTATTTGAGGCGATCAGGTTCGTGGGCTCGACCTGCTATTATCAATCACTTGGCAGATGTTTCCAAAACAAGTCGCTCCACGGTTCGCCGTGAATTCATGCCGCTTCTCAGTCTCCTTCACCAAGAGAATCCAGTTTTCGGAGATCCAAACCGCTTCGAAATATCTCTAGCACTTGGTTTAACTGCGGATGAGCATGTCGCACTCTGTAATCTTCCCGTTTCCCGAAAATCGACAAAAGCCATCGTTCAAGCATACGAACAAGCAGAGGAACAATGGAGAGTTCCAGTCATTGATTCGGTGTTGGATACGCTGGAGCAAGATTCTGAGCCTGAACAAGAATCAGAACCAGAACCTCAACGTGATTCAGCCCAACGGACCTTGTTCTGATTCTTCGTGAGGCTCTCGCGAAATCATGCGCCTTAATCGGGCCAATGCACCTCTTGGGGCTTGGTCCTTTGATTCTGATCGCCACGTGTGGGGATGCAATAAGATGACTGCAGTGAGCAATTCAAGTCGACCGAACCACATCAAAATCGATGTCAGCAGCAGAGCACCAGAATTCAATCCCGCCCAGGTATTGCTCGGACCGTAGTTTCCTATGGTTGGCCCGGTGTTCCCAAGGCTGGAGGCAACAAGAGCTAATATGGATTCAAAATCTTCCCCGGGTACAATAAACGCAAGTAAAATCGATGCGATAGCGAAGAGACCAATCCAAACAAACAACATTCCTACAATGAGTCCGAGTTGTTGGTTCCCGACAACTTCCCCATTCATTCGGATGGTTTGCACCTTTCTTGGCTGTGCAATACGGACCAATTCTCGCATCGCTACTTTGAATGCAAGATTGACCCGAAGAAGTTTCAATCCTCCGCTTGTGCTTCCTGCGGAGGCTCCCACAATCATGAGAACGAAAAGGAAGAGGTGCGTAACGACCGGCCATTGCATGTAATCAGTGGATGTGTAACCGGTAGAGGTACCAATCGATACGACATGGAAGAGTGAATCGATGAATGAGTCCACCGTCGTGTAGTCACGTGTCGCTAACAATGCAATGGTGATAAACAAAAAGGTGGTTAGGATATAGACAAGATAATTCTTGAATTCTTCGTCTTGTGTCGCCTTACGGAATTGTCCTTCTCGAATGAACCACAGCAAGGTGAAGTTGATTCCTCCAATGAACATGAACAGGATAATGATCAACTCAATTGTGTAGGATTCAAAATGACCAATGCTGCCATCGTAGGTTGAAAATCCACCCGTAGGCATTGTCGTCAACGCGTGATTGATCGAATCAAACAAATCCATTCCCCCAATGCTCAATAAAAGACCAAACTCCAAAACTGTAAGCGCAAGATAAAGCCCCCACAATGCAAGAGCAGTTTCCTGAAGTTTCGGCTTGAGACGTGAGAGTGAAGGTCCGGTTAACTCAGCCCGGGCTAAAGCCATTCCACCACCAATGACCCGAGAGAGAATCATCATTCCAAGCATGATGATTCCCATGCCTCCAAACCATTGCGTAAGTGACCGCCATAGGAGGAGTCCTCGCGGTTGGGTGTTGATGCAATCCATACCTGGTAAGCAATTTGGACTCATGGAGGTCGAGATGACTGTAGCACCTGTGGTTGTAAACCCTGACATCGACTCAAACCATGAATTTACGGCCCCTCTCGCAACATCAGCGAAACTTGAACCATCCGTAAACGGGCCATGAAACACGCCTCCGAACCAGTAAGGAAGTGCTCCAATAAAGACTGCAAGGGGCCAAACCAAGGCAACGGCAGCAAAGGCTTCTCGATCACGAAGTCGCATGTGCGTGTTTCGCTTCGTACCAAAACGAAGCATCATCGAACCAATAAACAAGGATAAACCTGCTGGAATTGAAAAGGCACGAAGAGCGAGCTCCCAATTGTCGAGATATCCCGTGATAACAACACAGAACAACAATGGAACCGTCAACGCTACAAGCGTCCAACCTAGAATGAGATTGAGAACATCAAATCGCATGATTACACCTTGAATCGCTTCTCAAGATCTGCGACCTTATCAGGGCGACAAAACAAAATCAGACGATCGCCTTCAACGATGGTCTTTTCACGAGCAGGTCGAAGTGTCTCCCAAAATCCTGCTGTATTTCGCCTTTGAATAAACGCAATCCGTGACCAATCCGGCAAGCCTGAATTTCCGATTTTCTTTCCTGCAAATTTTGATTCTTTCGAAACTGTTTGACTAATGCCAACGACATCAGGTATATTGGAGAGAATAGCATAAGCGCCCGAGGCTTTGGTGTGAATGTGTGCGAGAATGTTGTCAACAGCAACCCGCTTAATGTCGACTGCAAATGTGATTCCCATTCGTTGAGTGACTGCAACGAGATCGGAATCCTTGAGAATCAGACCCGTTCTTGTGACACCCATGTCACTTGCAAGCAAAGCTGCTGCGATTGAGACGTGATCGTCCTCCAGAGCAGCGATAGCGATGTGATGTTCCTTGATTCCGATTTCGGTCAAGATGTTGCGGTCGAGAAAATCACCGTGGATAACATCGAGATTTGCATGAGCACCTATCGTCGAGCCAGACAGTGCATTCGCAACGTTGAGACTTCTTTCAATCACGGTTACGTATGCGCCATTTCGGAGCCAGTTTTCTGCGATTCGTTTACCGACACTTGTGGCACCAATGATTGCAACTCGAGGTTGTGCAGGGAAGTCGATGGATTCGTGCCCAAAAGCGGTCAGTATTCTGCTGAATGATCCTAAACCACTGGTTGCTACTGCGATTCTGTCTTTCGGCATTAACGTGAAATCTTTGCTGGGTACAGCACTAGGTTCTCCATCCCGTTTCACACCAACGATCAGGGGTAACCCTCCTTCGATTCCTAAACTAGCCTCTGCGAGTGTCTGATAAATGACTTGCTCAGCATCTTTCGTGACGTTCAACTCAATGATGTATGCCTCATGTCCAAACGGAATGACTTCTTCGATTGCGGACGAGCGTAGACCGGTTGCCAATCGTTGGATTGCTCCATCAACAGGGTCGATGGCGTAGTCCACAGCAGCCCATCTCGAGAGGTGCCCTTGCTCATGTTCATCAACATAATTTCGATTTCTAAACCGAGCGATGGAAAGTAAATTGTGTTTGATTGATGCACCATTCTTCCGTTTGAATTCATCCTCAGCAAGAGCGCAAGCGATGAGATTCCGATCGTCGGAGTCAGTCACAGCAACAAAGACCGTTGCGTCTCCGATACCCGCTTCCAGCAAGGACTCACGCGATGTGATGTCACCATGGATCACCAACGCATCGAGTGATTGTGCATTTTTCACAGCTCTTGAATCGCTGTCAATCAATACAACATCCATCGTTTCAGCACGCATTGCTCGTGCCAATTCAGACCCTACTCGTCCAGCTCCACCAATTATTACACGCATTTTATCACCTCAACTGTATACTGGGAATTTTCCACCGCCGTAACTCACCGGTCCTTCCAATGCAAAGACACGTTCCCTTGTAATACGGCAGTCGAGATATGCTTTCTCATAGCAATCGTTGTCGTTGTCTCCATAATTGAGTGACTGATAATAGGCATTGATGTAGGTTCCATCTCCATTGGGATCTGGCTGTTCAATCCATTCGATAAGCGCAGATGCAGTATGCAGAAGCCACTTGTTGTTCGTAACGTCCACTGATGCTTCGACGTAACAACTGTCGAGTTCAATGTTGTTATCGTTGCACCATTCCGTCGACATTGGCAACTGTATGTAGCCCCAAGCGTGCGCTTCCCATGTTGTGTAGGATTGGCTAGAGAGAACACCGAACACATACCAACCTGGTATCCCCTTAGCTCTCAACAGGCTAAGAAAGGCATTGGTTTGCTCGTCGCAGTCTCCTTGCCCCGCAGCAAGACAAGCGGGCCCACTAAGTGCTGCAGAGCCAGAGCCAGGGTCTGTGTAATAGACGATGTTCTCCCGTATGTAATCGAAAGCAGCTTTTGCAAATTTGAATGCGTTTTGATTACCTTCGGGAAGATTGGAGTCAATGGCAGTGACTGCGGCAATAACCGACGCTCCAGTTGCATCGATGGCATAATTTGGTCGGTTTTTATTGTACCAACGCATGGATGTGAAATCATCAGCTCTTTCACCTGAACCACGATCCTCAAAGTCGTCGTATGTACCACTGTGTTCTTCCAGGATACCGAAACTGAATCCTGGTATCCTTGGGTCCACACCTTCGTTGACATCCGACCACCATGTGTAGGATTTCGTGCTGATTGTCACGAGGTATTCATACGACATTGACTGCCCAGGGCCAAGAAATGCTGTGACTTTTACGCACGGACCGCCGGTGCAAAACATATTGCCCGAGCCCGACGTACCTGGCCACCAAATCTTGTGTCCACTTGGAGTCGTGATGGCTTCGGCATAGGAGCGTATCGCCGACCGTTCAAGCGGGACATTGATCGATTGTCCATCGATACGTATTTCCGTTGCTAGAACATCCTGAATCTTTTGATTTGGGGTATCCGGCGTACCATCGGTGTACGTGTAGATTGGACCAGTTCCCTCAAGGGCGTAAATATCCTGAGAAATCGGGAAGGTCTCGTTGTAATACTCAGTTGTATCAAGATCTTGATTTTCCAAAGTAATGATGCGATTTAAGGTATAATCGGCCTCAATGTCGTACACCAAGTAACCGAGCGTTGGATTCATAATGAATTCTTTGACATCCCCAATTTTGCCAATGGTCATTTCTCTTGCTTGAGGTGAAAGCATGATAAACGCAACCAGTCCGAGCATGATGAGGCTTCGAAAACGATTCTTTCGACCTTTGAGGATGTTTTTTGTTCGGCCACGATCGTTTTGAACCATTCCTCTACGCTTCGGAGCAGACGTCATTCTGTAAGCAGAGACGTTGCTATGCCGGTCTTTTTGCAGATGTATTCGATGCTCCATAATCGAACTGTTCGCCAGTACCCTCCCGCAGGAGTAGCAGATGGTGTCACCATCCAGCGTGGTCGCAGCGCAGTACGGGCAAGAACCCATGCCTTGTTGGTTGCACAGTCATGGTTTAATGGTTGTGTGAGATGACCGACCAATCCATTGATAGGGGAGGTCTTGCGTCGCGTTTTCACTCCTCAGACGTTTTGGGGTTCACAATGACCGAACTCGGTGCATGATCTACTCTTGTTGGAGCCATTTTTTCTCGCCTTTTGTCGGCCTGCATCCTTCGCCAACGCCGTCGACCTTCTTTTGGTACGGAATCCCAAACCCACTTTTCTGCAGAATCCTGAGCAAGTAGGATTGGTGGGATAATGAAAACCCACGCAAGCGGGCTAAACCATGCGAAGTAGAACATCGTCAATGAAGCAGCTCGCCAAAAAGTCGCTCGAAAAATAGCCCCCCAACGTTTCCCCCTCAACATCAGCGTCCCGTGGAAAGCTGTGATGACTGCCTCAACTCGAGGTGCATAGAAACCGATAAGCACAATGGTTGCTGCATCGGTTACACCATCGATTCCACTCTGAACCTTTCGAGTGATCAGGACAATGGACAACATACCGCCTACTGCAAGGCCCAGTGCCCAACCGCTTGTTGCTTGTGAACCTCCCTTTCGGACCCGCTTGCGTCGTAACAAAAAATGCATACCGATGGTTGCGATTAAAGGTACAAGAAAGAGACGTATTGCATTCAGTTCAGGTGTACGCTCCCCAGTTTGCCATGCTTCATAATACGGCAAGAAAAGCGAAGTATCAGCATAGGACGCAAAAGCACCTCCAAGTAAGATTCCCCAAAAAACTTGATTCCATGCGGTTGGAAGGTCGTAAAAGCCAGAATACTTTGTCATGACGCCGCGCCATCCAAGTGTCATTCCGATGAGACCGCACACAGCGGCTATTTGGAATGTGATGAATTCATTGACCACATCACATCCTGATGGCACGCGTACATAAGTTGTTTAGGAGTAAAAGGAAGCAATGAGTTCAAACACTCCCTCAATGTGTCATGCCCATGGCGAGATTGTTGCTGTTTGGTGGGAAAGGCGGTGTTGGTAAAACCACGTCCTCTGCATCGACTGCGGTGTGGCTTGCAGATTCTGGGCTAAAGGTACTGCTTGTATCCAGCGATCCTGCACACTCAACTTCTGATTCTTTGGGTGTCGAATTGGGCTCGGAGCCAACTGCCGTAGAGGGTGTCCCTGGTCTTTTTGGACTCGAATTAAATCCAGAAGCAAAGTTATCAACGTTCATGCCAAAACTTGGTGAAAGCCTCTCAGGCATATCCACGTCTCCATTTGCATCATTGGGTGGTCTAGGTGGAATGTTTGATCAATCTGCGAAAGATGAAATGGCATCAATCAAAGAAGAGGTCGATCAAAGCGAATTGGTCTTGCCAGGTCTCGATGAAGCAATTGCATTTGATGAATTACTGAAGCATGTCGAGAATCCAACATGGGATGTTATTGTGTTTGACACGGCTCCTACTGGACACACCTTGCGCTTTTTGTCATTGCCGGAATTGATTGAAGCGTGGTCAGGCCGTCTGCTGCGAATGATGCGTGTCTCTGGTGGTATACGCTCGATGCTTTTTGGAAGAAAGCAAAGCGATGCTATGAAAGATGAATTGGAACGGTTCCGAAGACGCGTACTTCATGTGCGCCGTGTCTTGAGTGATCCTTCAACGACTTCCTTTACCCTCGTTACAATACCTGAGCGAATGGGTGTAAACGAAACAGTGCGGGCAAATGCTTCACTCAATGAATACGAATTGCCAGTTACTGGTTGTTTGGTTAATCGGGTCACACCTGAACTTGATCATCCGTTTTTGCAAAGGCGGCGGTCAGAAGAGCAGGGGCACATTGCTGAATTAAAAGAAACACTCGAAATCCCCATTACCACGATGGAGCTGTTCGATTCAGAGGTTCAGGGATTGAGTCGACTACGAGATTACGGCGCATTGCTCTATGGCGAACCAACCAAACTTTCCGATAAACTTGGTCCCTACTCGGTCGGTGATCGACTGAAGCATTCAATTCATCGTGGTATGTATGTTGAGCAAGGTGATGGTGTTGAAATTATACATCTTCACTTTCCCGGTTTGGAACGAGAAGATCTCTCACTCCGAAGTGAGGATGGAATCCTTTTCGTCGGCGTGAATGGACGTGAATATTCCATTCCAACCACTTCGCCTGCGAAATCGACACAGGTAAAAGCAAAACTCGAGGATGACGTGCTCCGACTCGAAGTTCCATTAACGAACTGAACATCCGTTGGATTGAAAGGAGAAGGCGTGGTGGGGGAAGCATGGCGCTCGAGGGTCTCTCACGTGGCATTTTCCGTTCACTTGGTCTGCTCCGTAGCAAGCGCCGCCTCAATGAAGAAGAACTCAAAGAGATGACGAAGAGTCTTCGACGAGCCTTGCAGGAAGCTGATTTTAACGTACGACAAACCAAGGAAATTGTCGATCGTCTTGAAGAGCGCATGCGAGAAGAAGAACCACGGCCTGGTGTTAATCTTCAAACACATGCCATGAACATTCTCTATCTCGAACTTGTCCGTATCCTCGGTACAAGGCACGATTTCCAACCTCGGGGGGCTACGCTCCTCCTCGTTGGTTTGTACGGACAAGGAAAGACCACAACAACGGCAAAACTTGCTGAATGGTATCGTAAGAAACACGGCTTACGTGTTGCGGTGATTGAAGCGGACGTTCACAGACCAGGAGCCTATGCACAATTATCCCAACTTCTCGAAGATTCCACAGTAACTGTTTACGGTGAACCCGATGAGAAGGATGCAGTAACGATTGTGCGAAATGGACTTGCTGCATGTGCATCCGCAGATCTTGTCATCGTTGACACAGCCGGACGTCACCAACTTGATGATGAACTCGTTGAAGAACTCGAAAGAATCGCGTCCATTACTCGAGCAACAGAGCGATGGTTGGTTATTGATGCACAAGTGGGCCAAGCAGCCGGTCCAGTCGCTGCATCGTTCCACAATCTCGCTGGTGTTACTGGAATTGTTGTCACCAAATTGGATGGTACCGCCCGTGGCGGTGGTGCCTTGTCTGCTGTGGCTGCTACAGGGGCACCGTTGGTACACATTGGTGTTGGTGAAAAAGTATCGGATTTGGAGAAATTTGAAGCGGACCGTTTCATATCTCGTCTGTTGGGAATGGGAGACATTCGTGGCTTGATTGATCTCGCACCAGAAGATTTGGATGAAGAAGAAGCGATGCGCCTCACACAGCGTCTCATGTCCGGACGATTCACATTGAACGATATGTACAAACAAATGGAAATGATGGCCAAAGTTGGTACCATTGACAAGCTCATGTCGTTTCTGCCCGGTAACATGTTTGGNGGGTTAGGTGGNATGTCGAAGTCCCAAAAAGAAGCNATGCAAGGCAATCTGGACCGCTACAGAACGATCATGGACTCCATGACCGGTTGGGAAAAGAACGAACCCGCTAAAATTAAGGCAGAGCGAATNCAAAGAATNGCTCGTGGATCGGGTGTTAGGGAAAAAGACGTCAGAGAACTCATNGCTCAATGGAAGCGCTCNCGTAAGATGATGAAAGGTATGGGTGGNAACCGCAAATTGAACAAACAAATGCGAAAGATGATGAAAGACGGTGAGATGGACATGGATCCATCTTCGTTCGGTATGTAACGAGTATGTGGTTGTATGCGAATATATCATAATCCAAGGTGTTCAAAATCCAGACAGGCCATTAAGCTCCTTACAGAAGCGGGATTCGACTTTGAAGAGTATCGTTATCTCTCCGAGGGCGTTGATGCAGACGATGCAAAAATTCTGTCTTCCTTGCCAAACATTGTTCGAAAAAAGGATGTTCTTGGCAATGTTCCTGTTCANAGTCTTGATTCAGAAGGTATTCAACAACTGCTCATCGAACAACCCAAATGTCTGGAACGACCAGTACTAATTTTCAATGGACAAGCAGTCATAGGTCGTCCGCCAGAATTGATTCTTCAATTCCTGCAAAATCAGTAGGTTTTGGCAAGCAAGACACGCCGTGTTGTTGGTTTCCCGCTCATATGACACGGTCGCTCATCTTCGTAGGGCTGTGTTGAATCTCCCAAGAATGTGAAACCGGTCGCTCGCTCGATNGCTTCTGCATGGGCATCCGTCCCGTCGAATGGCAATTCGTAGATGTGACCATCTTTCACGTCTCCATTCATCCTCCACTCCCCGTCCGTCTCGACAAATTCGGGTAAGGATTGAATCACATGTTCCATGTGTTCCGTGGAACGCATGCGAAGGACATCGGATATCTCGTCCAAGACTTCGTTAACCGATTGAACGATGGTATCCATCGGGAGCGGTTGTTTCCCTCCTGTTCGTTTTGCTGCAAACGCAGTTCCTTGTTCCACATCGCGCGGGCCAATGTCCAAGCGTAAAGGCACACCTTTAATNTCCCAATCGTAGTANTTCTGTCCAGGATGAAGATCTCGGTCATCAACATGAACTCTCAAGCCTGATTTTCGGAGTGTATCGGCAACTTGATGNGAAATTGCGACTGTGTCTACATCCGCATTTTTTCGAATCATAGGACAAACAACAACTTGCCATGGGGCGATTGCTGGTGGCATAATGAGGCCNGAATCATCGCCATGCATTCCTACCACAGCCCCGAGTANGCGCTCAGACATNCCATATGTCGTCTGGTGAACGTGTTGTTGTTTTGCTTCGAGATTNTCATACGTTATGTCAAAGGCCTTTGCCCATTGATCAAGATAGTGATGGCAACTTGCAACCTGCAANGTTCGTCCATTGGGCATAACAGCATCGATACCGATTGTGTAGTGAGCCCCTGGAAAAGTGTCCCAGACTGGTCGCTTTGCTTTGATAATAGGTAAACAGAGTTTATCCATCAGTCGGTCAACAATTTCCAANTCTTGTTCAATTTGGCGGGTAGCGTCCTCCTCATTCGCATGAGCCGTGTGTGCTTCAAAGAAATGAATCTCCCTGACACGGATGAAGGANCGGGTTTGTTTTGTCTCATATCGAAATGTNTTGACCATCTGGTAAACCTTCAAAGGTAAATCCTTGTGACTCCGAATCCAAAGTGGGAACATAGTATACATAGCCGTCTCACTTGTAGGGCGCAAAAACATCGGAATGTCAAGATCGTTCTCACCTGCATGCTTTACCCAGTAAACCTCTTTTTTGAATCCAGCTTCTTCGTCTTCATCTCTTAGTTCGTCTGGGTCAACGCCTTCTTCTCGAGCACGCTTTAATCGAGCAACGAGGGCATTCTCTTTTTCGAGCAAATCTTCTGGAATTAACAGTGGGAAATTGACTTCTTCGTGTCCTGTTCGATCCATTTCTGAGTGTGTGAGTGCATCGATTTGTCGCATGGCTTTCCAGCCATATGGCCTCCATACATCCATACCTTTGATTGGGTAACGTTTGTCCACGAGTTCAGCAGCCTCTACAATAAANGGGTACCATGCGTTGAAATCGTCAACCTTGCTTGGAATCCCACGCTTGGCCTTTGCTGGTTTGCCCATGCCAGTGCCTTTCAGCACATGCTCATCAAGATGACGGAGAAAAATCGTCAGTTCAGACACTTCAAGCCTTTTTTCGGAGAAGCATCATCGTTGTCAGNAATCCTAAAATTGCGACAACATCGGGAATACCGATGACGCCCTCTGTTACCGGAAGGCTCCATCCGTTGATTGAATCAAGTCGGTAAATATCCAAAAGATTCATTTTGGTGTGACCTTCATTTTCGCATGCATTTGTGCACATCGAACCAACAAGGGTGTGAAGATAGCCCAACATGTTTGCAACGACAAGCAGCAGTCCGAAAATTGAGGCATAGCTTGCCAATCCAAATTTCTTCGTCCCTTTGTTTTCTGGAATCGAAGGAATTGGAGCAAGTGCTGGAAGTTCTGCCGCCGGTGCCGGAGGGTGTGCAAGTGCGACATCTCCAATAACTTCAATCATCATATCCGTTGCTGGCAATGGAGCAGATGGCGTGTTAACAGGGTCTTGGAAATCACGTAACTTCTTTGGTTGTACAGGTTGAATTTTGATGCCATACAATCGATCGGCCAGAGAAGCAAGAGCGGCGTCTTCAGCAACCTCGGCAGCATCCAATTCACCATCCAGNAGTTTTTGCAAACGTTCCTGAATATCACTCATGGGATTGCCTCAATAGTCTGCGCTAATGCCCCATCATTGATGAAGCCTCCTTATCGAAGTGTTGAGTGTTCAAGCCTTGCCTGCTGCTTCGACTTCTGCCCAATCTCGCATGAACCCATCAAGTCCTTTGTCNGTTAATGGATGCTTCATTAATTGGCGGAATATCTTCGCGGGCATTGTTGCTGTATGTGCTCCTAACTGCATGCATTGCAAGACGTGGGTTGGATGTCGGATGGATGCTGCAAGTACTTTNGTTGAGACATCGTATCTTTCCCATGTTTCCATAATTTCTGCGATAAGGTTCATTCCATCGTGCCCTGTATCGTCGATTCGACCNATAAAGGGAGAGACATAGGTGGCTCCAGCTTTCGCTGCCATGAGCGCTTGCGATGCTGAGAAAATGAGCGTTACGTTCGTATCGACCCCTTCGTCTGTGAGGACTTTGGTTGCTGCAAGACCTTCTGGAGTGCATGGTATTTTGATGATGACATTTTCTGGCAACTCCGCTTTCAGTTGTCGAGCTTGGACCAGCATTCCTTCTGTATCCATTGCGGTTACTTCAGCAGAAATAGGCCCGGAACAAATACCTGCTATTTCCCTCACAACTTCTTTGAAATCACGTCCGCTTTTCTTGATCAATGATGGATTGGTTGTTACACCATCGAGGATTCCCCAAGCAGCAATTTCACGAATTTCATCAACATCAGCAGTATCTAGGAAGAACTCCATGNTGCCTGCTCGTATTGGCGCTTCATGAACATGATGGTCGCATCATTTGCGTTGGATTGCTCGCTGTGCAGCCTTTACGATGTGNGGTGAACTTAGTTCCATCAATTCAAGCATCTCGTTGGCCTGACCCGATTCACCAAAGCGATCTTTGACGCCAACACGCTCGAGCGGTGTGCCTGATGATGCGGAAAGATGTTCTGCAACAGCTCCACCCAAACCGCCAATGACCGAATGATCCTCTGCGGTGACAATTGTACCGCATCGTGCCGCTACACGATCGATTAATTCAGTATCGAGTGGCTTGATGGTGTGCATATCGATAACTGTTGCTTGTANGCCTTTTTCGCTTAATTCATCTGCTGCTTTGAGTGCCTCAGAAACAAGTACTCCACAAGCAATAATCGCAACATCGTTTCCTTCTCGTAATTCGATACCTTTGCCNATTTGAATGGTATGCTCATCAACATCATCGTACAATACAGGGGTTTTGTTTCTGGCCGTGCGCATGTAGGAAGGTTTGTCCGATTTCGCAAGCTGTTTTGTCAGNAAACGAGTACTCACATCATCACAAGGGTGCAACACTGTCACGTTCGGTAGCGTCCGGTAAATTGCTAAATCCTCGATCGATTGTGCTGACGACCCATCCGTTCCTGTATGCGTTCCACCGTGTGAACCACACAAGTGAACAGCAAGATTTGGACGGGCTACTCCATTGCGCATTTGTTCAAAGGCACGTTCCGTAAAAATGGCAAACGTCGAAGCAAATGGTATGTATCCGCTGGACGCCATGCCTGCAGCAACAAGAAGCATGTTTTGTTCACCAATACCACAAGAGATGGTTCGTTCAGGGTATTCCTTTCTGAAATGCAGTGATTTTGTTGATTTACCGAGGTCTGCTTCGAGNACGACGACTCGCTCGTTTTCTGCTAGTTCTAGAAGAGCTTGGCCATATCCATCTCGAGTAGCTGCCATACGTGTCATTCAATNGCCCCCAGTTCGTTCATTGCAAGAGCATACTGCTCATCGTTGGGAGCCGCACCATGAAACGACGGATTGTCTTCCATGTACGATACTCCTTTGCCTTTGACGGTGTGTGCAATAAGAATCGATGGGCCATCGTTTGAATCATCCAGGAATTGGATTCCTTCAATGATTTCTTCCATGTTATGTCCATCGATTTCCTTAACCTTCCATCCGAAGGCTTTCCATTTTGCAGGAATGTCAAACATGCGCATTTGCTGTTGACAAAAATCATCATTTTGTATTCTGTTTCGATCGAGNATGACCTTTAAATTACCCAATTCGTGATGTGTAGCGGCCATTGCTGCCTCCCAAATTGAACCCTCTTGAATTTCACCGTCTCCAAGCATTACAAACGCTCGTCGCTCGCTACCATCCAACCGTGCAGCGAGAGCACAACCCATTCCAAAGGAAAGGCCCATTCCTAGGCTACCTGCACTGAAGTCTACACCAGGACACCACTTCATATCCACATGGCCTTGGCAAATTCCACCGAGAACACGATAAGAATGGAGGTCCTCATGCTGAATGAATCCCATTTCAGCAAGCAAAGCATACATTCCTGGAGAGGCATGTCCTTTGGAAAGAATGAATCGATCTCGGTCTTCCCAATTAGGCTCATCGGGTCGAATTCGTAAGGATGTTGAATAAAGTGCAGCCATGAGATCAATCTCTGATAAGGAACCACCGGGGTGCCCTGCTTGGGCGCGATAGACCATTTTCACGATTTCAATTCGACAGCGTCGAGCGAGTTCTTCCAATTCAGTAACAGAAACAGACATTCCAACCAATAAACGAAGGCCATCGCTTTGAGCCTTTCATAATTGCCGTTCATTTATTTTGACTGCGGAATCAAAGAGCGAATAAATTTCTTAATGGCATTNGTTGTTGTGTGGAATATTTCCAAGGCGAGGTTTCCTTTACCGGGCAATGCTCGAGTCGCTAACCAAATGAAAACCCCGACAAACCAAGCAAAGAAAATCAGTGAGAACGTTTGCGATAATTCGTTTGTAAAGTTGTCGAGACGGATATTGAGTACAATAAACAAGGCAATGAGGACCCCAAGTATCGACTCACCAGCGATGAATCCAGCCCCGATAAGAACACCTCTGCTGCCGACATCNTCCGCTGCTTGTATGGCTTCTTCCGATGGATCCTCATCCAACGTTCCATCAACCCTGAGATGTGCAACACCAATCGCAAGTGAAGACAATATTCCACCCAGCATAATTGGGACGCTTAATTTGAGTGGGAGATAAATTCCAATCGCTACGGACATCACAGGCATTGCAAGTCGTATCAGTACAACAGCAAGGATTGCGCCCAAGAACACCATTGGCAAGTTTATATCTCCAACAAATGCACCTTTCACAATTGCACCGATTAATTCTGCTTGGGGTGCAAACAACGCGTCATCGCAGTCGTATAGCTTGGTGTTACCATTGACCACCCGTTCTTGAACACCGTTAATGATTCGTTGGTTGGTGTCATTGCAGGCCGTCGTTGAAATTTGAAATGCATTGTGCAAAAGAGCAATCGTAGGCCCAATGACAAACGCCCCTGTGATGACACCAACAATTTCCGCCACTTGTTGCCGCCATGGAGTTGCACCTACCATGTGTCCTGTCTTCAAATCCTGCATGACATCTCCAGCGATTGCAGCGCTGCTGGCTACAACCGCTGCAATCAACAATGTAGCGTACATCAACTCAACTTGTGACAAATTTAGCAGGAGTGAACCTACAACCCAAACAAGACCCACTGTAAAGAGAAGTGTTGCAATGGTCATCCCAGAAACAGGCGAATTGCTGGAACCAACGACACCTGCAATGTATCCAGCCACCGCTGCGAAGAAAAATGCAACAAGTGCAAGGAAGAGTGCTCCAGCGAGTGACAGAACGAGCGACTTTGTAATGTACCAGTANAACAAAAATGTCAGAATGACGAGAACACCACATGTGAGCGTCACCCATTTGAGCGGTAGATCTTGCTCGGTTCGCAAATGCAATTCAGATCCGCTCTCCGATTGAATAAACGACTTTTTCAAACCGGTGAATATGGTTTCTCGCATACTCCAAAGTGTGTATATTCCACCAACAACCATCGCACCAACGCCAACAAATCGGATTTGATTTTCCCAAAGCTTGTCAAATCCCTTGGCTAAGGTTACGGATTCAGGCCACCCATTCAAGTAACCAAAGAGAGGAACGAGTATTGCGAAGCCAATAACTCCTCCNAGGAAAATGTACGATGCAATCCGGATGCCGACAATAAAGCCNACAGAAAGCAANGCTACAGACAAATCGGCACCAGCATAAATTCTGGTTTTCATGACTTCAAAAGCGGTTTCAGCAGTGTGGTGCGTGGCCTTGAATCCCTTGACCATCAACCCGTANANGCCACCAATGCAGAGGGCGTAAACGATCGCAAGAGCACCACTTCCGCCTTCCTCGCCGGCAACAAGAACTTCCCGACAAGCAACGCCCTCGGGGTAGGGTAAGGCTTCCTCGACAATGAAAAGACGTCGCAATGCTATGGTAAACATTGTTCCGAGCAAACCTCCCAACAATGCAATGGCCAAGGTTGGAAACCACTCAATGTCGATCCATATGCCGATGACGAGCATTGCTGGTACGGTGAAAATAATTCCCGCTGCTAAAGATTCACCAGCGCTCGCCATTGTTTGGACTGCATTGTTCTCGAGAATACTTACGTCTTTGAAGAAACTTCGGAGTATGAGCATTGACATAACCGCTGCCGGAATGCTCGCAGAAACAGTCATTCCTGCATAAAGCCCGAGATAGGCATTTGCAGCGGTCATGAGGATCCCCAAAAGGACACCAACAATCAGGACACGTACCGTCAATTCCTTTGGCTCTTGGTCCGCTGGAATATAGGGTCCATCATCAGCGGACATGAACGACCCTACCCAACAAAGTTTGAGAAAGATTCGGCTGTCAAATCTCATATTGGTGTTCCCATTATTTTCATGGGATTTCCTCCATCAAAATCATAAAGCAGCCAGAGTAGGGACACGTACAGACCTCCGTTTGGGTGTCTGAGGTGGTTCTATGGTCCAGCAAAACTGGCATTCGATGAAGAATGAGGAGGCACTTTCGGTTTTGGATGCTGACCTCAA
>NZVG01000020.1 GCA_002698145.1 Methanobacteriota archaeon
GAAGAGTTGCTTGAGTGCATTGGCCCGGTCGCAAATGCGCCCGGTAAAGGAAGGACGGAAGGAAGGAAGAAAGGACTGAATGAATGAAGGAAGAAAGGAATAAATGAATGAGAGAATAATAGAGTGAGTGAATGAGAGAATGAATGAAATAATGGATGAATGCGTGAATGAATGAGTGGAAGAGTGAGTGACTGGACTCATTGACGAGAGCATTGACAACCTGATCAAACGCCTTGTTCTTCTGTATTACGACCCATGAGGAGTAAGCGAAGAATCCGCACCCTACGATTATTCCAAGTGGTAGAAATATCCCGTCGTAATCTGAGGCGATAAAGCCTGCAATCATTGAAACAGCTCCTGCTATTTGTGGCCATTGGGGTAATGCTGGATAAGGTATTTTCTCTGTGGTTTCGATCGTCTTTCTGGCTTGGTTCATCTCATACGTCCAATTTCTCATATGGGTTCCGTTGATTAAAACCAATGTTACACTAACAATGTAGAAAAGGCAGCAAATCGGGATTATTTCAAAGACATCATTGGTAAATAATAGAAGGAGGGCGGGAATGATAAAAAATATTCCGCCAAGAATATTCCCTCCATTATCTGGTTTTTCGGAACGGATACGGAGATAATTTTTGACTGGTTCAGAGAGGTTTACCCCTTCCTCATTTTGCTCTCGGCCTGCGCCTGAGAGAATAATGACTGAATTTGGTGGCTCTGAGGATGGCCCGTTCGCCATGGATGTTGACCACGAACTATCGGTTTAGATGTTCGCATTAGAGACACTTTTACATCCTTTCATTTCCAACGGTCATGAAGGGGTTTGGTGCAGTGTCTGAACGCTCAATCTACGGGTTCTCAGCGCTGCCGAGTCCCTCGAGGTAATGTTGTCGAGCCTCATTGATTCCGAAAGCCTTGGCCTGTAAATCGAGCATCGTTCGCTCTTTGGTGTTAATGATGCCATCGGCATTAGCTGCGGCAAACACCTCAAGATATTGCAATTCTTGTGTTGTGTGGGCTTCCGGCATCAGAGTGGAAGACAGGTTAGAGAAGAAGCGAAGGATGGGTCGTCGCAGCGCAATCAGTGGGACACCAACGATCAGCCCGCCGAGCAATCCGCCGCCAGGGATTACTGATTCCATCGCTTCAGAGGCAATGAGGAGTGAAAGGGCGCCAAACCCTGCGAAGGTGGTTGCAGTGAACCCTTTACGCAAGCGCTCATCGATACCCATGACCTCATGTTTGAGGATGGCATAAGTGAAGATAACGCCTTGGAAAAGTGTCGACAAGATATTCATGAGAAGGGCAAAAGCCCCTCCAATTGCAAGTGCCATAACACCAGTGTTATCTGAGGTTTCGGGGTTGAACAACGTCATATCAGGAGATGTGAGGCCGAAACCAGCCGCAAGCGCAATCATGAGGATTACCGCCCCCAGCATAAATCCCACTTTCACGAGAAAACCTGTGCGCAAGGCTTTGATTTCATCAAGGTTGTAACCATTTGCATCGACGAGGTCTGGATTTCGAGCGAGGCGAGCCATAAAAATCGCTACAAAAACCAGCGGCAAACTCGTGATAAGGACGATTGGTAGAGTAAATTGGCCCGTGCTGGTACTAACGTAGATGGCCGGGTATGTTGCAGCAAACGTTTCCGGGCAGACTGGAGTATAACCTAGTTCGCTGCCGAAGACAGTGTTTCCAACACCTTGATTCGAGGGTTCAGCACAATAGATGTGAGCCATGTCACCTATTGCGCCATCGACACCGATTGTCAAAAGTGGGTACAAGAGAATCAAAAAAGATACAACTGGAAGAATCCATACGCGCTTCCACTCGAATATGCGTCGTATCCGTTTCGCCCACTCTGTTTCGAAGAAAAAAGAAACCAAGGCGACCATCATCATCATTCTTGTGAGGCCGGTAATGCCTGCTAAGGGTCGCAACCAAATAACGGATTGAAGTCCCTCTAGAGAGAAAGGGTAAATCCAATAAAAACCGAGCGTGAAGGCCATGAAACCTTCAATAAACAAAATCATTCCAATAGCTTGATTTTTGAGATCTTTGTTGCCGGATCTGAAAATAAGAAGAGAGAGTCCGGCAACAAAGAGTCCGGTTATGGCCCCGATAATGGCTACGGTATGGTTGAGTGCAAAAATACCTGAAACAGAGAATTCAAAGTTGCTGAACACTCGAATGTAGTAGTCCAAGGGCGAGCCAACATCTGACACGAACATCCTAAGCGCCAAAGATATTCAAGATGTTGCCGAATTTTTCATCCCTTGATGTATTGTTTGGTGATGAGTTGTGTTTTTGAAGCAAAGTATTGAGATAGAGAGAAGGTTTGCGTTAGATTATGGGGAGAGATGCACGCAGGGCACTTGGACTGGTCTGCATCATGATGCTCGCTCCCCTCGCAGGATGTTTTGGTGAAACAGGTGAAGATTCAAGGGTCGGTACAGGCGATGTTACCATCACTCCAGAGACATTGATTGGGGGCGTCTTTCAAGGACTAACAATCTCCGCTGATAGAGATCTCTCCGCATACATTCCCTACCTTATTCTCAACACCGACACGCAGTTCGTCCAAAATTCAACTGTTCTTGATTTGAAGGCTGGTGAGAGCGTTCAGCTCACTGTACTTGCACCACCTCGAACGGACACAGCAGTCATTTTGGTTGGTGAATATGGACGGGAAAGTTGGCCGATCCGTTCAATCGATGAGTCTTGGAAAACGTGGTGGGAACGCGGAGGTTTCGAAGCGCAATCTGGGCAGGGTGTCTCGCGTGTTGCTGGTCTAAACAATTCAATTGACACCGTTAATACAACCGTTTCGAACGGGGGTGCAGCTACACCAATTCTTCTCACAATCGAACGTCCACAGGCGCCCGGCTTTACTGAATCTGAGGGTGGTCGACATTCCACTGGGCTTGTTGATGGAAGGACCGTTTTCAATTACATCAACGTCATGTCGGACGAGACCCTCGACCCGACAGATGCAGCGGATGGGGCAGTAGGCTACCTCGATCGTTGGGCTGGGCAGGGGAACGCAGCCTACGAAGATGCGGCGCAGTATCTCATACAAACGATGGAAAACTTTGGGCTAGAGGTGATAGTACAACGGTTTGTTTACGATTCCTTGATGACGGGGGCTCAAAATCCAGAAGCGTACAACATTTGTGGATATCGTTGGGGAGAGGTTGATCGTGACAAATGGATGGTTTTTGGCGCTCACTTCGACATCGCACCACCAATTAACGGTGGTATGCTCGACCCTCACATCTTCGGCAGAACCTACGGAACTCGAGTCGGTGCTTACGACAATACTGCAGGGACCAGTATGGTTTTGACCGTAGCTGAAGCAATGGCCGACTACAACACGCGAAACACAATGGTCTTTTGTCTGTGGTCTGGAGAAGAAGGTGGGAAACGTGGTAGTGATTTCTGGACTGATTACTGGGTGAAGGAAGACAATCCAAATGTTGAGGTTACCAATTATGTCAATCTCGATATGGCTGGTGTAAACTGGCCTGGTGGCGGTGGTGCGCCGTGTGGGGATGGACATGGTGGAGGTGAAGGGAATTGTGATCCTGAGCCTCAAGTTGATCCAGATGGTTACCCGAAAGATGAGGAAGTCTGGCCCATGCGCGTTTACATCGGGCCAAGCCTTGACCATGATGTCATGAATCAACCAGGAATGGTTGGTCTTGCGATGTGGATTGGTTCTGATGCTATTGGAGTTGAGGAGCAAATGTCTCCTTTGTTGGGTGAAGGATACGATGCTGCAACCTGGAAAGTTGATGATTGGATGGCAAAAGATCGACCAGAGATTATTGTCTATGAAGACACAACTGCTCGCTCGGATCACGCAACCTTCCAAGACAACCTAGGGACCGTAACGATGGGGTTCGGTGGTCTTGTGGACGGATACTGGTGTTATCATCAAACATGCGATACGGTTGATGAGATGATCGATTGGATGGACACCACCGGCAAGGATTACGGTGAGGAGCGAAGCGGAACTAGCAACCTCGTGGATGCACTTGACACAATTACATGGTGGGCTACATTCTCATTCTTCCATTTGGACCAGGACCCTATTAGGAACGCATACTTGGATGCCTGACGAACGGAATTTTTTCTCTCCTTTATAGCACACAAGTTATATGCAAACGTCGCGAGGCGGCAGCATGGAAGATGGTCAATCGCCCCTTGCAAACTGGGTTAAAGAGAATGCCTCCACCGCAAAATTGCTTTCTGTTCTTTTGCTTATTTTTGCTGCATGGGCAACTGTAGAAATCGTTACGAATGTTGTTGGTAACGAAATTCCCCCTGTCACTGGTATGGAAACCAACGACGATCCAGATGATACTCAGCGCATCAACAACGGCGTAATTGTTGGTTTTGGTGCAGTCGCTGGTACGTTGGGAATCGTTCTTCGACTTCTACTTCCAGAACATGAAGTGGAAGATGTCAGTGAATCGATGCCTGAAGAAGATGAAGAAATCGATGAAGTCGTTGATGATATGATGGAAGACATCGGCTCTGATGATAATGATGAAGAAGCTGATTTGGATGATGTTGAAGTCGAAATCGACGATGAAGATGTAGATGATGAAGAAGTCGATGTCGGGGGTAGCCTTGAAGAAGGAGATGAAGTGCCTGAAGTCGAAGGCGACCAGTCTGAGGACGATGATTCGCCGGAAGAAGAGGAAAAAACTCCTGTAAAAAAGAGGAAATTTTGAGGTGAAAAAATATGTGGGAACACCGAGCAGTATCGCATAACCAATTCAAAGAAAGTGGACGAATTACTCCAACGGAAACGTATGTTCAACTGATGGATAAAGTCGAAGACGCAGTCAAAGAAGCACAAAAGATGCCGTTTGACCATGAAGAATTCCTCAAGTACATTCCAACACAAGGTCCTTGGGAACCAATCCATGAAACCGACGATACCAAGGGCGACCCTCGTACACGATACATTGGACCTGGCCGGCCAAAGTTGTTGAATACGAATCTCATTCTTGGGTCAACCTGGATTGAATCAGAGCGTTTCAAATTCGAACGTCGAATCAGTACGCTGTCTGATTTCCTTAAGCAAAAGACCGTGGTTAACGCAAACATGTGGACGCCAAAGCAACTTGTAACGACACAGACCTTCTTTTTCTGCTCAACCGGTGATGAAGAACGTTTGGGTGGATCTATGTTGACTGGTGAAACCGTTTCAGGGAACCATCCGTTCCTAGGGACTGGTGGTGAAGAAGACGGTGTTTCCGAATGGGAGCCAATCCTTTGGGGTCTTGGTCACCGAGGTGTTGTACCAGATTCCGATCCTCAGGACAAGGTCTACTATCCTTCGTTAATGCACCGTGGTGTTGCATTCAACAACCGTCTGGGTTGGATTCGATACTCTCCTGCAGGATTTGGAAAAGACGCAAGTGGTTACCTCATGACCAAGCCTACAACGTGGATTCATCCTGCTGTTGACGGAAACAGAGATACTGCTACCTCATTCAACCTACTTGTCAACCTTCCTGACCGACGAATTTCTTTCGGTGAAGAGGGCATTACCGACGTCTACATGACGACAGGTAAGACCTCTCTCTACACAATGATGGGAATGATGAGTTCCTCCACTGTTCGCCAAATGTTTGGAGCCGGTTCTGANATGGTTCCTCTTGAATTCCACTGCATNGAGCCTGGACTNGATGAGTGGATNAAGAACGCAAGCGATGANGACAAATATGCNCGACTTTTCGANGTTACTGCTTGTCTCGGATACATGCTTACTGATCCNAANGTNGGCTCNCTCGGCGGTGCTGCNAAGCGACGTCGTCTCCTNATGTATCCTCACGANCAAGGAAACCTCTTGACNTGTGTNAATGCNAGTCANGTTGCNGACCANGCATTNAANTCNAACTATGCTGCTACGGTCTTCACCAANCTCGACCAAGCGGACTTCATGAANCGGGTTGCTCGCCGATACAAGGCGTATGCTGACCTNGTNACNGCTAGTGATTTTGCAAAGGGNGCTCGATGGATNAGNCANGCTATGATTGGTGGAGACAAGATNCTCGGTCCAAACGTTCACTCNATCTTGGCTGTTCGTGGATACGACATCNTGAATCTTGATGANTACATGGAATCCTTCAACGACGTATCTGCAGCCCCAGAACGNCTNATTCGACGTGTTGTTCAATCCGTTGCAACGAATGCACTCAAGACTCTGTTCCCAATGGATATGCTNGGTGANAGCAGNGGCGCTCANCCNTTCTCNCACATTTTTGCACCTGCTGGAAACAGTGAGCAAGCGNTGGTNTACTANACAGACATCCGCTTCCTTGTTCCAACTTCCATNGATAAGTTGCGCATGATTACNGGCTCACGCGGTGCNGACCGNGGACGAATGCGAGAAGCATACGGCCAAATGACTGGNGCTGACCCAATGACTGGTTTGTCAATCATCGACCTGTGTNTNCCATTCCTNGCTGACATGGGNGANGAATCCTGGCAAACCGGAACCGGTTTGAATGAAGANGAAATCATTGTNGAAGTAACAATGGCCGTCAATCCAGCAATCGTCTGGAAGAACTTGTTGGAACCAACAACCAATGAAGTCTTTGATCTACCAAAGGGTAAGAAAGGAACCNCNGCAAANGTNTGGGGAGACATGTTCATGANCAACGAACCACTTCACGAGAAGATGGTGAAGGACGGTCAAGGACATTACCTCAACCTGCTNCGGTTGTGTTACCATTGGAGTCACGACAAGTCCAAGGAAATCCACGGACTTTGATTAAACTAGATTTGACAACCAAATGACCAANGTCATTGGNGANTAAGGCGTNGTCANATAGATGACGACGGGCGACAANAGGACGAGGAAAAGTGTCCACCANACGCCATTNCTCCANTCTTTTACCTTTACNCCATCNAGAGGGCCAAATGGAAGCATGTTGAANATACCAAGAACTAANTTTGCCCCAATCCAGTAGAGCACNCCGTCATAAACCATTGATTGCCAGATGAGAGTNCCNTCTTGCAAGTANGCGANATTACTGTAATCCTGAGCATTGGTTAGCATAAACAGCAGGGCTCCTAANGGNATTCCTATNACAAACAGACCGAGNTTGACCATAGGNCCTGCTATTGCAATGTGCCCNTTTTGTCGCCGCGTNACAAGACCNGCAACCATNACAGCNCCTGGNGCCATNAACAAGACACCNAGGAATAGCGATATCAGAACACCGAATTGAAGACCTTTNGGGTCTGCTCGAAANTCTGCCCAACANCCATTCTTCTTTGCTATGATTTTNTGACCAATCTCATGNAGNACAAATGCNGGTCCAACTGCGATCAACATAATTGGCATNGAGATGAGTATTTGGAGAACCCANGAGGAAAGNCCANTNGAAAGTCCACGCAACCCTTGTGCACTCANAAAACCAAGAGCGAGNGTNAATGCTGCCGTNGCNTAGAGAAGATGTTTCTTTTCTTCATCGCTAAANTGCCATATTCCACCTTTGTGTAAGGTAGGTTGNGTTTGNGACATGACACTAAAGAAGCTNTTCACTGGAGAATTTGNCAATGGCCTCTGCCCTGCATGAACGCGGTGTATCTTTTGCCGCCCNCCNGTAAATGGGCTTGGNTCAATAATNTCCGCNCGTGGGTCTCGAACCATGATTCTCTCAAAACANGGTCTTCTTTGAATCCTCGCTCGCGATGTACGAGACTTCATGTGTTTGAACAACTACGANAGNATGAGCATCCATGTCTATGCCAAGGCGAGCAATGAAGGATATGGGGTTNCANGCATGNTGTCTGTGGTGNGATGAACCGGATGAGNCTGGAAGTTCTCGCTGTCAGAAATGCATCGCNTCACATAGTCGTATTCGAGANGAGATTGCAAAAGCCCCTGCAGAAGATGCCNTNTATCANTTTGCAAANGAGTTGCTAGCTATGTCTGTAGCGCCTCANCGACACGACAATGATCCTGTTCATGGNCCTTGGTTGGTGGANCAACAACGNCGAGCAGGTCAATANATTACGGANAGACNGGATCAAACCGAACAAGATGTTTTAGAAATTTTTGAGAATCAAAAAANGATTGAAAANCAGAACATCATTCAGGATATTGCCAATAAAAATCGGTGGAAANACAAGCCTCCTGNGCCCGAAGCTGCCAGGAAGATAGGATCGGATACNTGGAATGAAACCGATATTGACACAAATCAATACCANGCTGGTCGAACNATTCCGAGTAAANATATCGCGCCTGTGGATCGTTCTGANCGNGCTGGTGAAGACATTGAAATGGTGACCCGTGCAAACATTAAGGCAAAAAATGCTGATGTNGATGAAGACATCCTTNAGATTTTAGAAAANGAAGAGTTGCATCAAAGAAAGGCAAAGAAAGATGTTTGGCAATCNACTGTTTCNGATGTNCTANANATGCTTGATGATGATAATTAGNTACANGTTATTCAAAAATAATTTATTATTTTNATTATTNNNNTAATTANTCAATGAGTTNGTANGTCACTCTTTGTGTTCCCTTGCCTTTTGATTTCTTCCCGGTAAATTCTATCCCTTTTATTTCAGAAATGTTTCGAACGTGGGTCCCAGCGCACGGGCAAAGATCNTGTNTATCNCCAATTGTAATAACTCGNAGATCTGTGATAAANGATGGTAAAAGGTCCATATTTGTTCGTTCTTCGGGCATAANNGAGTTNATTTCTGCGCGGGTCATTTGTGAGTCNGTGACCTCTAGATTATCAGCAATTTTACGATTTACAGATNCTTGTAGGTTTGNCAACATTTCTTCTGTGAACTGTATAGGTTTGAAATCAATACGNGATTGGTCTGTGTGTATTTGATTNCCGACTGTTCGTACCCCNCCAAACATTTCGTATGCAATACCGCTGACGAGATGTTGTGCTGTATGCATCCTCATATGTGCAAAGCGCCGCTCNAANTCTATTTTCCCATGTACGGTATCCCCGACTTCAAGCTCAAAAGTGTCGTCAACGGTGTGATGAATTGAATCTCTTCCACGGACTTCCACGACGTTCATCGCACCATTCGGACCGTTGAGTGTACCCAAGTCCCAGTTTTGGCCGCCACCGAGTGGGTAAAACAAAGTCTGATCAAGGATTATTTTGTTTTGGTCAATTGCCAAAACCTTTGCAGAAAATTCCTCCAGATAGGCAGCTTCTATTGATTCAAGATAGAGTTTTTTTGTTTTCAAGATTTCACCTCATTCCATATCGCAGTACCTTTTTGAAAGCGTTCTGTGCAATCCCATAAGGCATGATTTACAGGGAGCATGGTTGCTATAATTTCAATCACTTTCAGATTTTTTGATTCGTGAATTCCAGTGTACCATGACTCCCACAAACCATCCTGTCGGTTAATCTGATAGATTGCATCTGAAAAATCAGGACTCTGTGACTCTAGGTGTACAAAACCTGTTGCATTCTCACGCTCTACAGAATATTTGTTTGTCGTATCTCCGATGTTGTGTGGAGTTGCCCATGGTATCCAGGTGTCTTGTGTTGTATCAATTAGCACGTCAAAGGTCAACCTTCCATTGAGTTGTCCTGCACCGATCAGTTCAACGCTATAGCAGCCTTCAGAATCCTTGGATGACGATACCACTCGGGTTCGATGTGAGAATTGGATTCCTTGCTTCGCAAGTTCGATACTCATGCCTTTCATAATCCACTCATGGCGGAAAGCCGAATCCGTTCCTTCAAATTGCTGATCTGTTGAAAAGGTNAGNGGTATTGATTCTCGGTCAAACAGGACGCTTGGCCAAACGTTCGGTAAGCCAAATTCGATGGAATGATCGACCACNTACACTTCATGAGAATCTTGAATGGCAGAATGTGCACACCCAAAAGCAACCAGTCCCGCACCAACGATTAGTACCTTCAAATTCTCACCTCTGCTCGATCATAAGCGCATCAACTGGGCAGCTTGGAATGCATAATTCACAATATGTGCATTGAGATTGTTCAACAATAGCAAGCAGCCCTTTCATTGACAGGGCATTGGTTGGGCAAAGCGCAACACATGCNCCACATCCGTAACACAAATCNTCATCCACGAGGAAATGGGGATGAGCCATGCACGTTCCAGTGGACACTNGCATATTTCATCTTGCATCAGATAATTGCCATCNANGANNAAAAGAGNCTTCAGTAGAAANGGATTGTTAGACNATATNNATTTGCANAGTTTACGTTCTTACACCCCTTGNTTTCCATTCGAGATNANTTTACAAACAAANTNGATCAACAAAGTTNAAAAAAATANNATAATCAACAAAGTACAATCGTATTTTGTCGCGTGAAGTGTATATTATTAATGGTAAATTATCATCAAATTCTTCCCCAACACCTACCATGAAATCTCTAGTGGAAACAGAGGGGTGTGACCCACAAGTTCATTGCTACCGGTAGAACCGTTAAGGTATGGTCGTGTATGCTCCGGGCCGAACCTCGAATTATCCAGATTCTCCACCTGATAACGGATTGCGTTATCACTATCTTGGTGGCGGTAACGAGGTAGGAAACGTTGGAATTGTTCTCGAAGATCCTGCTTCAAACCGTCTTCTCCTGGATTATGGAATCGCCCCTACAAAACCACCTCGTTATCCTAACGAAGCTCCTCACGTATCGAATGCGATTATCACCCACTCACATATTGACCACCTTGGAATGGTCCCCTGGCTTGCTTCGAATCATAATACCACACTCCATGCAACGAATCTTACTGCAGCGATTTCAGAAATGATGTGGTATGATTGCCACAAAGTATCATCGATTGAAGGATACCCACTACCCTGGGACAAGCGTGATATCGACCTTGCGTTATCTGCTTGGAAAACACATGCCTTCAATGAATCTTGGCATCAAGATGATTGGAAACTGGAACTCCACAAAGCAGGACATATTCCCGGAGCTGCGATGCTGCACGTCGAAACTCCAAACAAGAAAGTCCTTTTTTCCGGTGATTTCGATACAAGAGATTCACAACTGACAGTAGGAGCAAAACCAGTAAAATCAGACGTTCTGTTTGTAGAGGGAACGTACGGAGGACGAGATCACCCTCCGAAGGAAGAAGAGAATGAACGGTTTATTGAACGTGTGATTGAGGTTGTTGATCGTGGAGGAACAGCACTTGTGCCTGCATTTGCCAATGGGCGCACGCAAGATGTTGTTATGCTCCTTCACAAGTATCTACCAGAACTTGATGTCCACGTCGATGGTATGGGTAAGCGGGTCGCTCGATTGCAGATGGATCATCCAGAAACCCTACGAGACCCATCAGCACTTGAGTCCGCCTGGCGCTGGTGTCGACGGGTCTCAAGTAAATCGGATCGTAAGAAAGCCCTGGACGCTGACGTGATTGTCTCGACATCCGGCATGATGGATGGCGGGCCCTCCATATGGTACCTAAATCGACTCCGACATGATCGTAAGAATGCGATTTTACTCACAGGATATCAAGCCCGAAACACAGGAGGTCGCCGACTACTCGAAGAAGGGAGAGTTCCTATATTCGGTAAACTCGCAAGTATTGAGCTCGATGTCGACCAATATTCGTTTTCCACACATGCAGGACATCAAGAGATTGTTCAATTCGCTGAAGAATGCCAAGCAGAAGACGTCGTTATCTATCATTCAGATCCAAACATGGCACGTCCACCTCTCGCTGAGGCACTTGAATCAAAAGGACATCGAGTGCACCTCCCAAAGAATGGGGAATCCGAAGAAATATGATTTCCTGTAGGAGAAAAAAATCTATATTACGTTGATAATTAAGAAAATAATGGCCCCCGATCCAAAAATCTTGATTCTTGAACAATCAAGGAATGAGGCCACAAAACTGATTGAAACAGGAATTTCTAAACCCAGAGACGGTGAATCAAAAACGAACGCCATCAACCGCATTTCAGAAGAAATTTTTTTCAAAAAATTAAAAGAAAATTTTGTAAAACAGAAATCAATCCCCAACGCTGACGATTATGCTGATGATTCAACTTCACTACACCGTTCGTTACCAATGATAGTGTTATTACTCATTTCCTTACCAATCTCTATGTCGATTTCGTTCAATGTAGGTCTAGGAGAAATTCCACGAATTTCAATTATCATACCTTGTATATTCGGGATTGTTGTATTTCGAAAGACACCATACTTCCGTTTTGCGATTTTGAGCATGTCGTTTTTATCTTACATGGCAGGTTCGATAATTTATGAAACTGTGATTGGCTTACTCCTCACCGCTTTTTTTGTACCATAGTCTGATTTTGTTGATAGAAGCAATTGAATACATCTACCTCTAGCGACAGATGATAGCATGGCAGCAAAAGCACCTGGTGGAAAGAAACGTCCCCGAAGGAAACGTAAGTTACGGTTATCTCTTCGTCAAAGCAAGATCAAAAAGGCTGACAGCTACACAGATTCCCTCGGATGGTCCACCGACGTTGGCCGAACGCTTGGAGAAGCTCCGAAACCACAGGAACCTGAAACTGTCAACATTCAATGCGATATGTGCGGGTCGATGTTGAAAATCCGCAAACCGACCAAGGCAAGATATACAGTCACATGCACATATCCAGAATGCGGCAATGTAATGACGTTCGATTGAAATGAACCGATTCCTCATTGTACTTTTCTTAATGATTCTCCCCTCATTGCAAGGGTGTTTGCAAACTGAGGATGAACCTCAAACCTCAACAATACGACTTGCAACGACGACGTCTCTTCAAGACTCTGGATTGCTTACCGAACTGTTGCCAACATTTACAGATCGTACTGGAACCGAAATCGATGTAATTGCAGTGGGTTCTGGAGCAGCAATGTCGCTTGCACAAAACAACGATGTCGATGTCCTCATTGTACACGATCCTATTCGAGAAATGGAATTTATAGCCGATGGATTTGCAGAAAACCGGACGACATTCGCTTGGAATCGCTTTGTTTTACTTGGNCCAATCAATGTCNCTGGAAATCTATCGGAAACCCTTGATTATATCATTGAGGAGAATCAGTGTTTTGTATCTCGTGGTGACGAATCAGGCACCCATCAGAAAGAACAAGAACTCTGGAGNATGTTTTCAAANCAATCTGAAGCTGAATTCGTCGAAGATGAATTAGGGTACCATCCTGTTTGGGATGGTTATCAATCGATNGGCCAAGGCATGGGTGCTGCGATTACAATTTCAAATGAATTNGAGTGTTGGACACTATCTGACCGAGGTACAGCGTTGTACCGCCAAGACAANACGAACATGATCATCCATCAATTCAATGACACCGTATTGATTAACCCATATTCGATTTTANTGATGGACAATCAACACCGCGAATCGACGACTGCCTTACGCGATTTCNTAGTCNCATCANNGGAGGAAATTGAANACTACACTGTCAAGAATGAAACGCTTTTCCATGGCGGTACACCAGCAACCTAACCGATTCGTCGACCTTCAAGGATTTGTTTTGAAACCTCGTCATCTTCATGAATCAATCTTCCATTGTGGATGTAAAGTATACGATCAGCCAATCGCTCGGCTTGGAATGGGTTGTGAGTTGCAAAAACAACCCCTCCTCCTCGATTCCTAAACAATTCAATTTGCTTCTCAATTCGTTCAACAGAAGAGCCATCAAGCTCGGATGTTACCTCATCAAGAAGCAAAATCTTCCGGTTCATCGATAATGCTCGAAGAAATGCGAGACGCTGTACTTCTCCACCCGATAATGAATCGGTCCGTTGGCCACCCTTTTCTTCAAAACCACACAGTGAAGCGTAATGGATACCTGAGTTCGGCAAATCATCATGCAATCGTGATGAGAGTTCGAGTTCGTTTGCAACAGTATCCATAACCAATACAGGATTTTGAGAGACGTAAGCCAAATCACGACTGTAATCTGTAGGTACATTCTCTAGGCCCGCCATAGCTCTCAATAGCGTTGACTTCCCTGAGCCAGATTCTCCCATTAACGCAACAATCTCACCATTTGAAACTTCTAATGAACACGAAGCGATAATTTCTGTCCCATCTTTATCGACAGTCAAATTTTCCCACACCGCATTGAATTTTTCAAATGTCTTGTCAAGGGCTTTCTCACTTCCTAGTGTTTGTTGTTCGAAGAAACGAACGTACTGAATGAATTGCAAGCTGAATGCAGTGGCGAGTGAAATGCATAACAGAACAAGACCTAATTGCAGTGCAGCATCCAAATGCCCAACACTTGTCTCAAGCACCACACTCGTTGTCAGGACACGGGTCTTACCTGCGATGTTTCCTCCAACCATCATTACAGCACCTACCTCTGCGATAGCTCGGCCAAACCCAAGAAGCACTGCATTGGTTATGCCTCTTCTCGCGCAGTACATCTCGAGGAATACGCGTTGTCTCTTTGTAGCATTCATGACACGAAACACATCACGTTTCTCCGAGGAAACGCGTTCAAGTGCCGTCCATGAGACGCCGAGAACGAGAGGGAAGATGAGGAAGGTTTGAGCAACGATCATACCTTGAATTGTAAACAACCAGTTGAGTGAACCAAAAACCCCATTCTTACTCAATGCAATGTAGACTGCAACACCTACAACGACGGGAGGAAGTCCATACAGTGCCTGTGTTGTTGCTCGCAAAAAGGGTTTAATTCTCCATCTTACATTTGCAAGAATCATTGCGAATCCAATGGCAAACGTTCCAGCGATTATCGTCGCAGAACCACTTGTTACAAGGGTCCTTACGACCACATCCCAAAGGTTAGTAGAATCAACCACACCATAGCGAAGTAAGACAAACCTTTGAGGTTGGCGAAGCAGGCCGTTGGTTGGAGAAGTGATGAAATGAAGGGAGCACCGTATTTTTTACCACTAGGTGAGGCTGTGGATTTAACCCTGAAACACACAATTTCCTGTTCAACAGAAATTGTCGATCTTGACGATGCACATCAACGAATTCTCGCAGAGGATCTCCATTCGAAAGTAAACGATCCCCCATTTGACAACTCTGCGATGGATGGGTTTGCTGTTCGATTTGAAGATACGGAAACAGCCCCATCAACTCTTGATATTATCGCCATCTCTCAAGCAGCTGCAGGCGATGAAACGCTTTCAATAGAATCGGGACAAGCAGTCCGAATCATGACAGGAGCCCCAGTCCCGATAGGCGCAGATGCAATTATCCCGATTGAGGCATGTTCCATAGAAGGTGAAAAGGTAACACTTCAACAACCTTCCAAACCCCATTTTATACGGAAATGTGGTGAAAACATCGCAAAAAATGCAGTTGGGCTCAAAAAAGGCACCTACCTAACTCCTCAGTCGATATCCATGTGTGCTACAATGGGGCACGCGACTGTANCNGTCGTTCAGAAANTAAGAATCGGAATAATCTCAACGGGCGATGAACTGAAACCACCNGGGCAAGATCTCTCTTATGGNGAAATNTANGAATCAAANTCNTNNGGGTTGGCGGGCCTTGTGAAAATGCTTGGNCATNTTCCTGTNCGNTATGANGCGGTACATGANTCGATGGATGCATTACGNGATCAATTCGATATTGCAGCGAGNGAATGTGACTTGTTTNTGACATCAGGNGGCGTCTCAATGGGAGAGTGGGATTTCGTTCGAAAGCTTATGGAAACGGAAGGCGACATCGNNTTTTGGAGAGTAAAGATACGTCCGGGTTCACCNCCACTGTTTGGACATTGGAAAGGAACGCCAATGTTCGGATTNCCNGGTAATCCAGTAAGCAGTCATGTGGTGTTTCGTATGNTGGTTGTTCCNTATTTGAGAGNGTGTNTTGGAAGCNCCTATCCTGTGGACCAAATTGTGCATGCNCGNCTTCAAACAAGCGTCCGATCAACAAAGGATTGTCTCACCTTACGACGAGTAACACTCAAATCAACCATNGATGGGTTCGTTGCNNATCAACCGAAACATCAAGGTTCAGGAAACATCGATAGCCTCTCTTCTGCAGATGGCCTAACGCTTCTCCAACCAGGACAGTCGGGAGAAGCTGGGGAACTTATCGAAGTTCTNCTCTTATGAGGGAATGCCATGAAAANGAAGGTAGAACAGGAAACNNCCCTTCTTGACGTTTTGAAAATTATGNAACCACAAGCTAGCACAAACNNTCTCAGAAAAATGCTAACGAATCGAAGAATCACCGTTGAAGAGAAAATCATCCACCGAGCGAAGCACATTGTTCTCGNTGGTGAGACGGTAGAAATCCNCCCCAAACCGAAGATTTCGATCGAAGAAACAAGACAAATTAGTGCAGACACACATTCGTTGGACATCATTTTTGAGGATGATGCAATCCTTGTCGTCGAAAAACCAGCGGGGTTACTTTCTGTAGCCACAGATCGGCTAGAGGTCGATACACTTCACAATCGATGCGTNGAGTACTGCAGGGAATTGAAAAGGAACGGTTGGTGCTTCATCGTTCATCGTTTAGACAAAGCNACATCGGGCCTCATGGTCTTCGCAAAAACAGAGGATGTGAAACGTGATNTACAGGAACANTTCGCANAACNACTCGTNCATCGCCATTACGTCGCCTTGGTNGAAGGCGTTNCAGAATCCGGACANGCAGTTCANCATCTCGTCGAAGACAAAAATTTACGNGTTTTTGTGTCAGATAANAANACCAAAACAAGCAAACACGCAGTTACCACNTGGGANNTNCTCGAGAAAGGCGATGATGCAACACTTCTCAGTGTGGTCATTGAAACCGGTCGCAGGCATCAAATCCGCGTGGCGATGGCGGAAAACGGNACCCCTGTTATNGGCGACACAATGCATGGTGCAACNACGAATCTNCATGGAAGGATNTGTTTGCATGCGGTTGCACTTGAATTCCTCCATCCNCTNACAGATGACCCCATNCGTTTTGAGTCTGATTTTNACCCTGCTTGGAGGCACGGATTGAAGAACCCTTGACGACACGGTAAGTTCGTTCATATGGCAGTAAATCAGNACTGGATATCTGTTCGCGGGGCGCGAACACACAATCTCCAGGACATNGATGTCAAATTACCACGAGGACAATTCGTTGTAATTTCAGGTGTCTCAGGTTCAGGCAAATCGAGCNTGGCNTTTGACACATTGTATGCAGAAGGACAGCGTCGATACGTTGAATCCTTGTCTTCTTATGCCCGACAATTCATTGGTCAGATGAAAAAAGCCGATTGTGATGGGATCGAAGGNCTCTCACCAGCAATTTCAATTGATCAGAAACAAGGATCCCACAACCCNCGGTCAACTGTAGCCACCGTTACAGANATACAAGANTATCTTCGNTTACTGTGGGCAAGAATTGGAAAACCGCATTGTCCGGAGTGCGGTAAAGANGTTGCACGNAGAACAGTNCAGGAAATTGTTGACGATNTTCTATGGAACTTTGAGCAACACACCATCGCAATATGGAGNCCAGTCGTGCGNGCAAGAAAAGGAACGCANGCTGAATTGTTCAAGCAATTTGTCGAACAGGGATACATGAGCGGACGTGTAAATGGGCACGATGCAGATTTTGAAAAACCTCCAACATTGGACAAAAACTTCCGTCACGATATCGATGTACGGATCGATAGATTTCTCCTCTCAAAAGACCGTCGCCACCGGACGACTGAAGCGGTAGAAAANGCCCTGAAATTGGGCGGAGGCGCACTTGCTGTCACAAGTCTACGCATTCCTAAGAAAACACTCGACGCAGAAGGCATGACGCGCCCTGAACATCCTGAGGGCACGACCATCTCTTGGTCAGAGGACTTCGCTTGCCCGGAGCACGGAGCCTTCATGCCTGAATTATCACCTCGTGTGTTCTCATTCAACTCACCCCTTGGAGCCTGCCCAGAATGCCAAGGTCTTGGTATACAGCGGCAATTCAACCCTGATCTAATCATTGATGACACCCTTACCGTCGCAAACGGGTGCGTCCTTCCATGGCGTCAATCAATGTCACCAGGGTGGTATAAAAAACTCCTAAAACAAGTATGTGAGCACTATGGAATTTCCCCAAACATTCCATTCGGACTTCTGGATGAAGATGCCAAAGATATCCTCCTCTACGGTTCTGGCTCAACGATAATCCATTTTCACTTCGAATCCGATAATGGTTCAGTTTACAAGATGAATCGGCCATGGGAGGGAATCATTGCTCGACTTGAGCGAACATATGCAGAAACCTCGTCGGATCGTACCCGAAACAGACTTATTTCGTGCATGACCGATCTNGACTGTCATGCCTGCCATGGTGAGAAACTGAATCCAGCAGCGCGGTTTGTTACCGTTGGTGGAATCCGACTTCCTGAGGTTAGCAAAAGTTCAGTCCATGAAGCATATCAGCTGATTAAAGCCCTCCGCCCTGAGGCTGCTGGGCCTCCAGAACAATATGCTGACGTCCTGACTGCACTCGATGACCGATCGTTGTTCATCGGAAGTGAAATTCTTAAAGAAATTGAAAACAGACTTGGTTTCCTTGATTCGGTTGGACTTGATTACTTAACTTTGGATCGAAAAGCCAACACACTTTCAGGTGGCGAGAGTCAACGGATTCGACTCGCTACACAAATCGGCTCACGTCTAACAGGTGTGATGTATGTTCTGGATGAACCGTCGATAGGACTTCACCAAAGGGACAATGAACGCCTTCTTGGGACGTTGCGAGAACTGACGGATTTAGGAAATACACTCCTTGTCGTTGAACATGATGAGGACACGCTACGTCAGGCAGATTGGATATGCGACCTTGGTCCGGGGGCTGGCCTTGAGGGAGGCGTTGTCGTTGCAAATGGGCCGCCTAAGAAGGTCATGAAAGCGAAGAATTCAGTCACTGGAGCGTACCTTTCAGGGCGTCGCTCAATTGAATCTCCTACGGAACGCAAATCTCCAAACAAGAAGTGGTTGGAAATAAAAAATGCTCAACACAACAACCTAAGCAACATCGATGTAAAGATCCCGCTCGGCTGTTTTACAACCATTACAGGGGTATCAGGATCAGGAAAATCATCACTCATTTCAGGCATATTGGCACCTGCACTGCAACGACATCTGCACAATTCGGAAAAGCTTCCTGGAAAGCACTCAACAATTGACGGTCTTCAACACGTCGACAAAGCCATCATTATCGATCAATCACCAATCGGGCGAACGCCGCGTTCAAACCCTGCTACGTACACCAAAGTATTCGATGAAATCCGGAAATTATTTGCAAATACAACGCTTTCCAAAGAGCGTGGATACACTCCAGGAACGTTTAGTTTCAACGTAAAAGGCGGCCGTTGTGAAGCCTGTTCGGGTGCGGGCTCCATTAAACTCGAAATGAACTTCTTACCCGATGTCTGGATAGAGTGCGATATTTGCAATGGAAAACGATACACTCGCGAATGCCTTGAAGTGACATGGAAAGGAAAAACAATTCACGACGTTCTTCAAATGCCAGTTAGTGAGGCTGTTGTGTTCTTCAAGAACCACAAGAAAATCCACCGCACACTTGAGACACTCAATGCTGTTGGTTTAGGATACATTCGTCTCGGACAACCAGCAACAACCCTCTCCGGAGGAGAGGCGCAGCGAGTCAAACTTGCCAGTGAACTACGCCGACCTCCGCACAAACACACTGTCTACATTCTCGATGAGCCAACAACAGGACTTTCGTTTAGTGATGTTCAGTTGTTGATCGATGTACTTCTTGAATTGCGATTGAAAGGTCACTCCGTAGTGGTCATTGAGCATCATCTTGATGTAGTCAAATGCAGCGATTACGTCATTGATTTAGGACCCGAAGGAGGCGACCGAGGGGGACAGATCGTCGCTGAAGGGACGCCTGAGGAAATTGCAGAAGTGACTGGAAGTTACACTGGACGATTCCTAAAATCGATGTTGAACCCCGAGTGAACCTCTCCGTAGTGTTCAAAGAGCGTGTGTGACGAACTGTGTTCGGGTCGGAACCAATGACAGTCCAAGACGTCCGAGTTGAGGTCACGCCATTGCAAACAGAAGGCATGCGCGATGTGCTTGGGGACGTGGTTCAGAGACAACTTATTGCAGATCACGGTATTGACGTCGGTAAGGTCCGAAGCATCCGAGGATATCTTATTCGAAGCAAATACACCGCATCTGAAATCGAACCGAGGGTACAGGACATATTTTCTGATCCAATCATTGAGTTCGGCGCTACAAACACATCCATTCTTGAGGACAAAAATTTCTTCCCAGACGCTCCTTCTCTAACTGTTACTGTTGGCTTTAAGCCAGGTGTGACAGACAACCCAGGTGCGGCCGCAAACGACGGATTCAAAGTACTCTTTCCAGAAGGAGACTCATCAATATCCACTTACGTGTCGTACGCTTTCCTTCAGCTCCCCTCAGATGTCGATCATGTTTGGTTAGCATCAACGCTCTTCAACGGACTGATTCAAACCTCAATCAGAACAACCAAGGAAGAGCTTGAATCAGGACAGGCATCATACTTGGCTTACCCTGAACGACCAACCATTGAACGTCAGGCCCCCTCAATCATCAATCTTGAGTTAGGTGATGAAGAATTAATCCAACTATCGAATGACGGCCTTTTAGCATTGAATCTCAACGAAATGCAAACCATTCGTAACCACTACCGGAATGAAAACACAAGAGAAATTCGAACCTCTGTAGGAATCTCCCCCGATGCTCCAACGGATGTAGAGTTGGAATGCTTGGCTCAAACATGGAGCGAACATTGCAAACACAAAATTTTTGCAAGCAAAATACACCATGTCGATACAGAAACCAATGAAGACACCGTCATTGACTCAATTTTCAAAACGCACATTATGAAACCAACGCATGATATGGCGAAAGAAGTCGATTGGCTGCTCTCCGTTTTCCACGACAATTCTGGGGTCATTGCTTGGAACGATGATTGGTCGATTTGCATGAAGGCAGAGACGCACAATTCACCTTCTGCGCTCGACCCATATGGTGGTGCAATGACTGGGATTGTTGGCGTAAATCGAGACATTCTAGGAACGGGCCTCGGTGCACGACCAATCGCAAACACCGATGTCTTCTGTTTCGGACCACCAGATTGGGGGGGAGATTTACCATCAACACTTTTCCACCCATCTCGGGTTCTCCGTGGGGTTCATGCTGGTGTTCGAGTAGGTGGAAATGAATCGGGTATTCCAACAATCAATGGATCGATTGTGTTCGATGAGAGGTACATTGGAAAGCCACTTGTCTATTGTGGCACGGTTGGTTTAATGCCGCGACGACTTGCAGATGGACGCGAATCTCATGAGAAGAACCCNACCCCCGGTGATCTTGTCTACATGGTTGGCGGGCGGGTCGGTTCAGATGGCATTCATGGCGCAACGTTCTCGTCACTGGAGTTAACCGACGAGTCTCCATCTAGTGCTGTCCAAATTGGTGACCCCATTACCCAGAAGAAAATGATGGATATGTTACTGGAAGCTCGAGATGCATGTCTGATTACATGCACAACGGATAATGGTGCAGGAGGCCTATCTTCATCGATTGGTGAGATGGCAGAGTACACCAACGGGTGCGAAATTGATCTTGGGAAGGTTCCGCTGAAACAAGAAGGCCTCTCATCGTGGGAGATTCTTGTATCAGAATCCCAAGAGCGTATGACCGTAGCAGTTGCACCAAAGGATAAGAGCGCATTTGAAGCCCTTGCTGAACTTCATGAAGTTGAAGCAACACAGGTTGCCACCTTCACCAACACCGGTTATTTCCACGTCAAGCATGGAGATGAGACGGTTGCATATCTTCCCATTGAATTCCTTCACGATGGGGTCCCGCAACTCGAATTAGAATCCGAGTGGATACCCCCCCAACATGTTACGTTCGTGCCCCCATCGGATATTGATCATAATGTACTCCTCAACGAGATGCTCGCCCGACCGAACATCGCTTCCAAGGAGACGTGGGTCCGTCAATACGACCATGAAGTCATCGCTCAAACCGTTGTGAAACCATTTGTCGGGGTTGAACGAGACGGTCCTGGCGATGCTGGACTCATTGCACCGATTCACGGAAACCCACAAGGCCTTGTTGTTTCCTGTGGAATCGCTCCTCGTTATTCTGATATCGATGCAGGCGCGATGGTTGCTGCCTCGATTGACGAAGCAGTACGGAACGCTGTTTGCGTTGGTGTTGATATCGACAAGATGGCGGGCTTGGATAATTTTTGCTGGCCGGATCCGATCGAATCAGAAAAGACACCGGATGGGAAGTTCAAACTTGCTCAACTCGTTCGCGCAAATCGTGAGTTAGAACGAGTTTGTCGAGCATATCGCCTTCCGTGTGTCTCCGGTAAGGACTCAATGAAGAACGATTACGGCGTATGGCCAAATAAAATCTCAATCCCTCCAACCATGCTTTTTTCGCTGTTTGGAAATCAACCAGACGTTCGCAAAACTGCTACGTCCAACTTCAAACGCCACGGTGAAAGAATCTACCTTGTTGGAACAACGTATGAGGAATTAGGAGCTTCAGAGGTNGCTTTCCATCTCAGAGAACGAGGAGATACTACAGGAATTGGCGGCCAAGTACCACGTCTGGAGGATCCTGAGCGCCAACTCGAGGTGTACCGCAAATTATCCTCTTCGATTCAAAACGGATTGATTCGAACAGCACATGACTGCAGTGAAGGCGGATTGGCAGTCGCTCTGGCTGAAATGTGTATAGGTGGTCGCTGTGGAGCGATTATCGATATAGATGGAATTGGAAGTGGCGACGTCTTCAGCAGACTATGGAGTGAATCATTGGGGCGAATTATTGTGTCCGTTGAAGCTGAGCACGAGCTCGCCTTTGTTGAAACGATGGAAGGAGCAGATATCCATCTTATTGGAATGGTTACAGAATCCCCAAATCTTATTGTTGAAGATGGATACGACACCGTCTTGAATTCAGATGTCGATGATTTGACGCATTCTTGGAAGGGTTCACTGGACATGACGGGGGTGGTTGAATGAGCCAAGATGTCAAGGTCTGCGTCCTTTTCGGATTCGGAATAAACTGCGATCGGGAAACGGCGGCAGTGTTCGAGATGGTAGGGGGGTCACCTGAACGATTGCACGTGAACCGACTCGTTCAAGGAGAGCGAGAACTGTCGGAATTCGACATTCTTGCTGTACCCGGTGGCTTCTCTTTCGGAGACCACCTCGGTAGTGGACGCCTTCTTGGGAACCGCTTGCGTTTTGCATTGCGTGAACAACTTCAACGGTTTGTAACGGATGGAAAGCCAATTATTGGAATTTGCAATGGGTTTCAGGCACTTGTAAAGACGGGTTTGCTCCCAGGCCCTCAGAGCGCCTCTGTCGAACCAGATTTAGTGCAGCGTGCGAGCTTAACACTCAACAACACAGGCCGATACGAAGATCGGTGGGTAACCTTGGAATTCGATCCTCAAAGTCCCTGTATNTGGACAAANGGAATGCAACGAATTGAATGCCCNGTNCGTCATGGAGAAGGNCGATTCGTAACTCCTACCAGTAANGATTTGGACGANTTNCAGGNAAGTCACCAACTCACTGTACGATACGTTGACCCGATTACTTCGGCTGGNGAGGGNATTCAAGATGAACTCTTNCCGTTTCCAATAAGCCCAAACGGCAGTATGCGTAATATTGCTGGGATATGCGATGCNACNGGNCTTGTNTTTGGTCTCATGCCACATCCAGAAGCNTTCTACANCATGTGGCTGCATCCAGAACATACCTCTATGGANATTGGAGAGGATTGGGAAGGNGAAGGATTGCANATATTCCGAAACGCAGTTGAATACGTTCGAAGTCAGCGGTGACTCGGAATGAAGCGCAGGCAAGACATCGATCANATTCGCGGNCTNGCAATTTTGTTAATGGTCATGGTTCATGCNGCNGCAACCTGGGCGCCCCCNACAGCTTCGACGACCTCGCTCTTTGCAATTATCATTGCAGGGCTTGGTGGTCTCGCAGCACCNTTGTTNGTGACNGTCGGNGGCTGGGTTACAGTGCAATCNTCATGGTCAATGCGAAAGGCAATGATTCGGTTTGTTTTCCTAATGCTGGCACAAGTTCTCGTGAACGTTTGTGCTCCNCACCTGTTCGANCCTTTCACTCCNGGNGTCCTATCTCTCTTNGCAATCTTGTACTTGNTTGCACCTTTNTGGCTCAAGCTCGCAAACAATGTNNCNNTTTGGGGGGCATCACTCACCTTCATTGTNGTTGCAAATTGGGTGTTCTTACCAGGAGACTCGNNTCTCNTNTGGGATGATCGAATCAATGCAATTGGATT